>CALUYR010000204.1 GCA_944325045.1 Candidatus Gastranaerophilales bacterium | reverse complement strand
GCGATATACTCATCTCTAAAGTATTTAAGAGTAGATAAAACCGGATTAGGAGCAGTTTTTCCCAACCCGCAAAGAGAACCTTCCTTAACGGATTTAGCAAGTTCTTCCAGCGTATCAAGATCTTTCATTTCACCTTTACCGGCAACAATTTTTTCCAATATTCTAAGCATGTTCTTTGTACCTTCGCGGCAAGGGACGCATTTACCGCAGCTTTCGTGCTGGGTAAAGTTCATGAAAAATCTGGCGACTTCAACGATACAAGTATTTTCCGCCATAACAACCAGTCCGCCTGATCCAACCATTGCCCCGGCTTTTACCAAGCTGTCATAATCCATCGGAATATCCAGATGTTCTTCTGTTAAACATCCGCCTGAAGGTCCGCCGATTTGAACTGCTTTAAATTTCTTACCGCCTCTAATACCCCCGCCAATATCAAATACAATTTGGCGTAAAGTTGTGCCCATAGGAACCTCAATCAATCCGGTATTATTAACCTCGCCGGTAAGCGCAAATGTCTTAGTCCCCTTGGAAGTTTCTGTTCCTAAAGAAGCAAACCAATCCGCGCCTTTAAGCATAATAACCGGCACATTGGCTAAGGTCTCAACATTATTAATCAAGGTCGGACGGCCAAATAATCCTTTGTTTGCCGGGAAAGGCGGTTTAGGTCTTGGCATCCCGCGTTCACCTTCAATAGAGGCCATAAGTGCTGTTTCTTCACCGCAAACAAAAGCGCCTGCGCCTTCTTTAATATGTATGGTAAGAGAAAAATCACTTCCCATAATATTTTTTCCGAGAAAATTTCTTTCCTCAGCATCAGCAATAGCTTTTCTAAGACGTTTAATTGCCAAAGGATATTCTGCACGAACGTATATATATCCCTCATCGGCCCCGATTGCAAAAGCAGCAATTGCCATCCCTTCAAGGAGCTTATGCGGGTCACCTTCCATAACAGAACGATCCATAAACGCGCCGGGATCACCTTCATCACCGTTACAAACTATATAAGACTTGCCGCCTCTGTTAGCAGCAGTAAAACGCCACTTGCGGCCGGTAGGGAAACCGCCGCCGCCTCTTCCGCGAAGTCCTGATTTTTCAATTTCAGCAATAACAGCTTCAGGATCGTTTTGCGCAAGAACATTAGCCAATGCCTCATAACCTCTTACAGCTATTGCTTCATCAATACATTCTGCGTTTATATTACCGCAATTTGCAAGTGCAGTACGAGTCTGCTTTGCATAAAAGTTTATATGTTCATCATCCATAACCCGTTCATGCGTTTTAGGGTCAACATACAAAAGCCGCTCAACCGGAACTCCGTTTTGAATATGGCTTTTATAAATTTCTTCAACATCGTCAACTTTAACTTTAACGTAAGTAACGTGCTTATCAGGAATAACAACAAGCACGCCTTGTTCGCAAAAACCGTGGCAGCCTGTCGGAACAATTGTCATCTTGTCATAATCAGACAAAACTGAAACATCAGCACCAAGTTCTTTGAATTTTTCAATAACTTTTAACGAACCGTTAGCCACACAACCGGTACCGGCACAAACAAGAACTCTCAGGCCTTGTTGTGTAATACTTTCCTGAGCCTTTTTCTGTTCTTCTTTTATATCTATATTTAAAGCTGTTTTTTCCATACTATTTATCCTCTTTTAATAAGGTATCTAACACAATTGTAATAGCATCTGATGTCATTTGCGGATAAACCTTGTCGTTAATGACAACAACCGGGGCTAAACCGCAAGCGCCTAAACAGCTGACGGTTTCAAGAGAAAACATACCGTCATCAGTTGTCAGCTGACCGTCTTTCAAATCAAGACGGGATTTTATTGCGTTGAGAACCGGCATTGAACCGCGAACATGGCAAGCTGTTCCGTCGCATACTTTAATCTCAAATTTACCTTTAGGCTCCAATGAAAATTGGGCATAAAATGTTGCAACACCAAAAACTGTTGCCGGAGAAAGCCCTTCTATTTTTGTACCGATATATATCATTGCTTCTTCGGGAAGGTACCGGTAAACTTCCTGAACTTTTTGTAAAATCGCAATCAAATTAGACTTTTTACCTCCGTATGAGTTAATTATTTCATCTAATTTGGCTGTGTCGATCTTATGGGAATTTCCTACACTCATCTCGCACTCCTGTTAAAAATATGTATTACACTATGATTGTAATTAACCCAAAAACTACTACAATCTACATAAATTATCGCATAATAATATTATAAAAGCAAGTAGAATTAATTATTTGGAAGTTTTCCCCGTAACAGATTTAGTCAACATTTCGATACTTCTGTACAAATTTCTCAAAAAGTTATCTTCAGTTGAATATTTTGCATAGCCGGGGCGTTCAAGACCGCTTTCACGTATCGGAATTATGATTGGCACCTGTTTTACTTTCGGATAAACTTCGTTTGTACTTGCAGGAATAAAATCTCGTTGTGCAAGCCCTGTTCTCAGGTTTGATACAACAACTTCTAAATTTCCCAAAATTGAATCTTGCGAATATGGAGGAACAACAGCAGATCTTTCAGGGTGTACCTTACGGGTATTATATATATCTACTTTAACGGAATTTTTCCGGGCAAAATTTGCAATGATCTCTCTGGCCATATTTAATTGATAATATACGCTGTCAGACAACACGCCTGAATTATGAATATCTACATATTTATTTATTTTGGCTTCACGCCTCGAAATAGCAGACATACTCATTCTGTTCTGAAGCTTGGATATAATATTACCTATTTTCATAACTTTTTTCTCCGGTTACCTACAAAAAAAATAAAGATTATAAAAATATTTTTTTGCTATAATTTGAAAATTTATTAAGTTATATTAATTTTGAGCAGTAAACATTAACAGGACACTTATCACAGAGAGGTTTTTGAGGTTTGCAGACATTTTGACCGTGTGTAACTATGAGAGTGTTTATATCAATCCAATATTTTAGAGGAAGCTTAGCCCTGAGTGCAAATTCTGTTTCATCCGGGGTTTTAGTTTTGACATACCCCAGTCTGTTAAATATTCTGTGAACATGAACATCGACACATATCGCCGGTTTATTGAACCCTCTTGCAACAACCAGGTTTGCTGTTTTTCGGCCTACACCGTTAAACTTGACAAGTTCCTCAATCGTATCAGGAACCTTTCCGCTATACTTTTCAACGAGTTCTTTGGAAAGCTGTATTATCTGCTGTGCTTTATTGGGTTAAGATCCCACTGGATAAATTGCATCTGCTAATATTTTTTCATCACATTTTGCAAAATCCGCCGGAGTTTTACCGAGTTTAAGCATGCGTAAAGTCGCCGGATAAGTTGTCTTATCATTAGTACGCAAGCTCAATATGCAGGATATCAGAACCAGGTACGGATCATTAAAACTATCCATTAATCCGACAAAATCACTCTTT
>CALUYR010000203.1 GCA_944325045.1 Candidatus Gastranaerophilales bacterium | reverse complement strand
TTTTGCCACAAATGAACCGTCAGCCGATGTAATGTAGTAGGTAGCGTAAACCACCCTTTATACAGTAACTCCCAAAATGGAAATCTATTACACGTTTCTTTAAAAGATGGGCAATATATTGATTTATATAGTGGAATTCTTATACCAGACTCGCAATTTGATTATAATAATTTAAAACAATATGGTATATTTCTTGTTGGAAAAGATTTAGAGGCAGGAGAATATAAGATCGAAAAAATTACATCTGAATATCAATCGAAGTTCGCAAAACTTAGTATAAATACTGGAGATTATTCTATATATTCTAACATACACGAACAGCCATATACAACAGGATACGTTCTCGGAGATGGTCAAGAATACATAACACTTAAAAACGGAGAATATATTGCATTAACTAATCTCAAAATGTATAAGCAATAAACAAGTGAGTGATAACTAAAATTATCGGGAGTGTAATAGAATCTGTGTAAGTTCCGTTAACCTGCTCTTTAAATCATATCAAATCCCAGAAATGTCAGTCAAGGCTGGAACCCTTACCTTGACTGCATTTCCAGGATTTAAGACAAGGTAATCAAGCAGGCAATAGCTGAATTATCAGACAATTTACTTACACACTTTTTTAGGCAAACCCGTTATTTTAACGAAGTAAAAAATAAGGTACTGTCCAAAAACAGTACCTTATTTTAATTCTTGCTAGAAAACTTACTGATTCCTTTTGAGTTGAATAAATTTCTTACGATAAAAAGCAACATTCCCAATAACTCAACAATTGTAGCAGAAATGTAATATTTCAGAAAATCAAGTAAAGCAGTTACAGTTTCGATTGACATGGATTTTAAATAGGGCAGGTCTAATACCACAGTTGCTAAAAGTAATACAACGACAAGATTAAAAAAGATCATCTGTATAACCACTAAACGAGTAATAACTGCCAATACAGTTGTCCTTTGTTGACGTTTTTGCTCTTCGTTTTTTATATATTGCTGATTATATTTATCAATTATGTCTTTTGTATCCGGCGTACTTGAGATAGGATCTTGATCGGATGAATCATCTATCAAATCTTCATAAGAACTAAATTCCCTATTCATCCCCTAAATCACCCTCCGAAACATTACTATCATCAAAAAATGAAACTTTTAAATCCCAAAGCCTAGCACGCATAACATTGACTGAAACATCAAAGATGGTTGCTAACGCGGTTAAAGATGGAACAATTAAGCGCGATAGTATCTTTTTCAATTGATGTTCTGGAATTAAAAGCTCTCCAGCAAATGTATTTGCTGCAATCTCTCGAGGGTCAGTTGCAGATGTAAAAGAACTCCGGTATTCAATATAGCCATTGGCAAGCATGCTCTCGCCATGCAGGCAGCAATGAGCTAATTCATGAGCGATTGTAAATCTTTTTCTGTGGATAGTATCTGTCTTCTTATAAAAAATTCCAACATCGTCACCTTTTAATAAAACAAGTCCGGAAATTTCTCCGAGAGATTTATTTAAATCAGATTCCTCAAGTGACTCAAAGGTAGTCGCTCTCTTGCGTATATTAAGAGTTGTTAAAATTGTATCTAAGTCCACTGGAATCGTATTCCACTGTCCAGTTTCTTTTAGAATGGCTTGAGCAGTTTTCCCTGTCAAATTTTTTAATGTTTTACACACGGTTTTCGCCTCGTTTTCTTTAGTGTACTGTTCAGACAACACTTGGCTCTTCATTATAATCATAGACCTCACCTGGTATAACTATATCATGCCAAGCAAGAAATTTTTGATGCCGACAAAAGAAGAATAAGCAGAGAAAATGATAAGAAGCGTTGTATCATATCATCTTTACAATTTGATAATACGATAAAAGCAAAGTCTTGTCAATGATTGTAAAAAAAATAGGGGCTGCCAAAACAGTGTCCCTAAATTAATCTAGTCCAAAGATGCTGTACAAATTTTCTGCTACCATCAAACACATCGGCAAACATTTTCCCAAAGGATCGTCATCATCAAAAGGAATAGAATATTTCGTTGCGTCCATAAAATTCTTCCGACGATACAACTTCTCGCCATTTTCATTTGCACGCAAAAATATTGCTCGAAATCCAATAACTGCTGTTGACATATGATACAAATCAGCCAAAAACCATTCAAAGAATAAAGTGCTATAATATTTTTTACCATCGATTGGGTCAGCACTAACCTTTTGAAAGCGTTTTGCAATAGCAAAATATTTTATCTCTATACTGGGAACGGAACGCAATCGCTCTTCATCATCGACGTATTGAAGAGAAGCTGTTTGTATTGTTGCAAATGCAAAAATGGCAGTAATTCTTTCATTTGCAAATTCAGAAGAATCTACTAAGATATATGTCACACCTTTTCCGTCATCTGCAAAACTTTCTGCACCATCTACCAAAAATTCATTAAAATCGGGATGTCCACAATCGAACGTTTGCAACACATCCCGACTTACACATTTACTATCAAGCTTTACATATTCCAGATTATCTAGCATCATTCTCCCCTTGCCATTTTCTTCAGTATTTCCATATTTTCTTTAGAAATTGGTTTCCTGGAGGAAGCGCATTCATCCCAATAGCTTTTAGAGACCTGATGATTGGACAATTCTTTGATAAAATCTTTTGTCATCCCGCGCTTAATGGTTAAGGGTACTTGTGGTTTGTAGTTGAGCGCCATAATACCACCCCTTTCTGTTATTATTCTTATTATTAAGCGTGATCTTTAAGCTTATTATATGCGGAATTTGAAGTTATGTCAACGGATTTTAGTGGCATTAGGAATCGAGAATTTATTGGAAAACAGTAAAAAATTAGGGACACATGCAATGTCCCTATAAATTAATCAGTCAAATTATCTTTCTGTACTGTACTTAGAATACACGGATTCTAATAATACCAAATCACAGCATCCTTGTTTAATACGTTTTTGATAAGCAGTCAAATTTTCATCAGAACTAACTACCAAATTCCTCAGAGTCCTCGCCGCTTTTTGAATACTATCCCAATCAGCTTTGATGGACTTATATTGTTCTATTAGCAAACGCCGATATTTTACATCGGGTTCCTTAGTGAAGTCCTTAATAATTAACGCATTATCAGGAACGGGAATCATATTATTCAGATTGATAGCACCTAATGTTCCACCAGCTATCTTCCTAAAATCTTCCCTGTTCTTCATATACTGATGCTTTTTCTTCGGTGAAGTGAATGGGGTATAATATTTCACATCTCCAATTTTAATCACAACACCTACATACGGTCTTTTTTCATGCTTATTTTCTGCTACTTTCATTTCATACTGTCGTAAAAATTGAATATATGAATCCTTGATATTGTAAATCCTCATATTTTCTCCTACGTACAAAAAGAGTGAGGGGGTTATTTATTAACGCCTCACTCCTTTTCAAGTCTTCTCTTTATGGTGGAAGCTCACCGCTTTTTCAAGTCTTCTCTTTATGGTGGAAGCTCACCGCTTTT
>CALUYR010000202.1 GCA_944325045.1 Candidatus Gastranaerophilales bacterium | reverse complement strand
GTTACGGGTAGGAATATGGTATCTTTAAATTTTATATCTCCAATAACAAATACTTGTAGATCTGCGTATAACCGGATCCCGTCTTTTGTTGTTGCCAAGGATAAGGTTATTAATAATGTTGCTTATATCGGGAAAAAATGGACATCCCCGCATCAGCGAGCCATATTAGGTTTGACAGCAATTGTTATGCAGCCGATTATTGACTGGAAAAATAAAAATGTTGATAAAAAAACAAGAGAAGTTTCTGTTGCAAGAACTTGCGCAAAAATTATTGCCGGAACTCTAACTGGTGTTGCTTTGCGTTACGGTTTTATTAAAGGTATAAAAGCTTTATCAAAACCAGTAAGCGAGATTCCTAAAAATGCCAAACCGTTTACGAAGAAGCTGATGCATTGTCTTACTCCGGATAACCTTAATCCTAAAGATAAAGATGCCCTGGATCAGTACAGAAATGCTATGGGAACAATTTTGTCGCTTGTTGCGATGGTGTTTACAAACTTTCTTATTGATGCGCCGCTTACCAAATTTTTAACCAACAAATTTATCGCCATTAAGGAGAAAGGAGAGCATAAATAATGTTTTCGTTCTCTAAATGGAAAGCAAATATTTATACAAAATACAGCAAAGATCCGGGAAATATGCTTGTTCATACCGGAGTTATCGGCTGGATTTTATCGTCTGCTGCGCAGGTATTTGCTATTGTATTTAATGACAAGATTTCGCCAGAGCAGAAAATGTTTCTTATCCCGCAGGAAATTGCAGACGGCGGTGTGAATATACTTTCTTTTTATGCTTTCACAAGCGGAATTAAGTATATTGGTGCGAAGCTTACCAAAACATGTAAATTGAGAACAGCTGAGCTATCCAAGCTGTTAAAGGAAAGAGGCCTTATTCTTGAGAAAGGGGAACCTCGAGTTAAAGGTAAAGTTTACGCAGGTGATTGGGATTTTGATATAACAAAATTAAAAAATTACAAAAGAGATTTTGAGGGTACCTTTAAACCCTTTAATAATGGTGCGGAAGTAATTGCAGGGCTTACCGGCTCAATAATATCAAGCAACCTGATTACTCCTGTTGCAAGAAATTATTATGCTTCAAAAAGGCAGAAAGATATGATTGCCAGTATGAAAAAAGGTGAGCAGCCATCAGACAGCATTCCGCCGCTTCAGAGAATTTCAATAAACAATTTTGCTAATAACGCTTATTCTAAAATGATCCGTCCTTCCGGAAATTTAAAAGTTTAGCATATTTATCACTCCGATTACTAAAAATGCCATTATCCCGGCAAGTAGTGTTATTATTTTGTAAAATTGACTGTCATTATTATCTATTTCTTCCTTAAGTGATAATTTGTTGAGTGTTTTTTTTACAAAATCATTTTTCATTGTGTTTTTTGTTCGCGAAAATGACGACTGTAAAAGCTGCTTAAATGCATAAATGTTTTCAAGATCTTTTCTTGCAAGAGGGTTAGCTATTGCTATCTTTTTTATTCGGATGTTTTCTTCGTCGCTAAGTTCATTGTCTATATATGCTGATAAGTTTTCTTTAAAAACTTTGTATTGCGGATTGTCGTAATACTTTTCGTCAATTTTTTCACAATCGCTATCAACTTTGTTTTTTATTTCAGAAAAATTATCTAATATTTTTTTCAGCTTCATGTATTTTTGCCTGCAATCCGCACAAATGCTAAGATGATATTCTACACTTGTCATAAGTTTATTGCTTAATTTCCCTTCTATAAAGAATGTCATTAGTGTCATAACCTGGTTACAATTGAGTTCCTGCATTGATTTTCCTTTCAAAATAAATTATATGTAAGCTTTAAGTTCTTCCTGGAGTTTAAGTCTGGCTCGAGCAATTCTTGACTTAACAGTTCCGACACTTGCTTGTGTTGCTTGTGCAATTTCTTCGTAGCTGAGTCCTTGAAGTTCCCTCAGGACAATTGCTATACGGAATTGTTCCGGAAGTTTTTTTATTTGTTTTTTTATTATTTCTTCAAGTTCTGATGAGATGCATTTTTCCGGAGGTTTGCATTTTTTATCCGCAAGTATATTTTTTATTGAAAATTGCGTATCTTCGTCTTTCTCATCATCAATAGAGAGTATGTCCGGTTTTCTTGAACTTTTTCTAAGTTCGTCGTAAAAGAGATTTGTTACTATTTGGTTAAGCCAGCCTCTGAAATTTTTGGGGTTTTTGAGGTTTTTTAAATTTTTAGCGAGTTTTAAAAGTGCTTCCTGGGTAAGATCTGCTACATTTTCTCTTTTATTTGTAAGATATGAAAAAGTTGCAAATACATTTTTCTGTTCGTTTTTTATCAATTCTTCAAGCGCTTTAAAATCATCTTGCTGTGCAAGCACAACAAGTTCTTCCGTTGTCATTTTTTTATATTGGAGCTTTGAGGATGTCATAGCAAAAATCTCCTTATTAACATAATAAGAAGATTTTTCAATAATTGCTTACGCCAACATATATTATTACCGGGCTATTTTTTTATCTTACAAATCAGAAAAAATTATTCAGCGGAAATGTAGCCGTTAATGGCTGTGTATGCAGCAACGTACGGTGAGGCAAGATATATAAATCCGTTAGTGTTGCCCATTCTTCCCTGAAAGTTTCTGTTTTGAGTTGTAAGGCATATTTCTCCGTCTGCAAGTATTCCGGCATGTACTCCGACACATGGCCCGCAGCCGGGAGGAAGAATAGCTGCGTTCGCTTCTACAAAAATTGTGATCAAACCTTCTTCCAGTGCTTGCTTATAAACATCTTTTGAAGCCGGTGAGATCAGTAGTCTTACGTCCGGGTGAACTGTTTTGCCTTTAAGAATACCTGCTGCTGTTCTTAAATCTTCAATTCTTCCGTTAGTGCAGGTTCCGATGAAAACCTGATTAACTTTTACATCTTTAAGTTCATCAACAGTTTTAGTGTTATCCACGGTGTGCGGGCAAGAAACAGTGTGCGGAATATCTTCTGCATAAATTTTTATAACACGTTCATATTCGGCATCCTCGTCAGGTTCTATGAGCCGGAACTTATCCTCTCTTCCTCTTGAGCGGAGGTATTCTTTTGTTTTGTTGTCTGTTGCAAACAGTCCGGCTTTAGCTCCGGCTTCAACAGCCATATTTGCAAGCGTGAATCTTTCAGACATGCTCATTCCTTCAATAGTATCTCCGCAAAATTCAAGTGCTTTATATGTTGCGCCGTCTGCTCCGATTAGACCGATAAGGTAAAGCATTAAATCTTTTGAGCATATTCCTTTTCGGAAATCTCCTGTTACTTCTATCTTAAATGTTGCCGGAACTTTAAGCCAGGTTTTGCCCAAAGCCATGGCAACTGCAATATCAGTTGAGCCCATGCCGGTTGCAAATGCGCCCAGCGCCCCAGATGTGCAGGTATGAGAATCTGCGCCGACTAATATATCCCCCGGATTTACGAAAGTTTCAATTAATCTTTGGTGGCAGACACCGGCTCCTACATCTGATAATACTGCTCCGTATTCTTTTGAAAATTCTCTCAAAACAGTATGTGTATTCGATAATTCTTTTCTCGGACTTGGTGAGGCATG
>CALUYR010000201.1 GCA_944325045.1 Candidatus Gastranaerophilales bacterium | reverse complement strand
CCTATTATACTAGTGTATTGACATAGTAAACTCAACTATAGTATGATAGGAGAATAACATAGCAAACTAGGATATAGATATTATTAAGAGGCAGTATGTATAGGGAAGAAAATGGGTTAAAATGCTGTTTAGAAAAGATGCAGAAGCGCTATAATTCAAATTTTGCCACATCGACCAGATCCGGAAGCGGAATGCCGAACGCAAGCGCAATTTTTTCAAGTGTAGTAATAGATGGTGAGCTTTCTCCGCGTTCAATTATTCCGATTGAGTTTTTACTCAAAGCAGACAGCTCTGCGAGCTTTTCCTGCGACCATCCCCTTTTGGTTCTCTCTAATTTTATCTTCAAACCTATCTTTTTATCAAGATTATTAGTTCCCATAACCATAATTTTAGTTTATTGACAAAGCATATTCAAACAAATATAATTGTTTGTAGACCCAAAATATTGGTGCGAAGAGGCAAAATATGTATCAAGAAGAAGATTTTCAAAAGTTCTATAATATCATGTCAAAAAAGTTTTTTGAAAAACATTTTGCGGGGAAAAATATTTATAATGCAATTGATGAAACCGTTACAAATGCCTTACAAGAAACAGCGGTAAACTCTATGCGGTATAGATTAATCTATTCTTCTTTATGCGCAATAAAAAACAACAAAGAATACTGGCGCACGCTTGACAGAAAAACAAAAAGACAAATAAACCAAATGGCTAAAAGCATGGAATATATTTATACAAAGCTTGATGCGGTTTTGATACCAATAACAGATGCTCTGGAAACATAATTCCGGATAATTTTTAATATAAAAATTTTGAAAAATAAAATATTTGTGCTAACATAAGTATATTGACATGGAGAAGTGGCCGAGTAGGCTTAAGGCGGCACCCTGCTAAGGTGTTGTGTGGGGTAACCTGCACCGAGGGTTCGAATCCCTCCTTCTCCGGATTAAGGGGGCTTTGAGTATAAATACTCAAAGCCCCCTTAATATATTTTCAAGTCCGTAGTTCGGAGGTTGGGGGTTCTTGAAGTATACCACAACACACAGTATCCAAGAATAATCAAACCAGCTGTCTTTTTACAGTAGGGTGGGTAAAGCCTCTTTAAATGGGAGATTGTAACTTATGTTTGGGATTGCGTACCCACCGTTTTTGATTTTGATTTTGGTGGGTACGTTATGCATAGACAAATGTATATTTCCACATTTTAATACAACTTTACCCACCCTACATTGCTAGTAAACAATTAAAAATATTTTTATTATTAATAGCAAAATTTTTATTTAGAAGTTTTAGTTATTTATATAACACTTTTTATTAAGGAATATGAGAATGAATAAAATAGGTCTTAATATATATAATAAGAGTTTACATCCTAAAAAAATGCTTTTAGGTACAATGCTAGCTGGTTCTTTATTATGTGGTGGACTAGCTTCTTGCACTAATAAATCAGATACGTTTGAAACAAATAAAATTGAATACATTCAAGGAAATAATAATCAAACTTTTTTGATATCTGATAATTTAGAGCTAAAAAATAGAGCTGAACAAAAAAGAGGTGCTATTTCAGGGTTTAAATTTATATCAAAAAATGATTCTCCACTTAAAAATCTAGGAAAACGAATCAGTGCAGGTCTACTTGGAGGAGTTATAGGAGCTTTAATTGGCACATTTAAGGGTGGAAAATCTGCTAAAGGCGGAGCTATTGGAACCGCCGCAGGGGTATTATTCCCTGGAATGACATTGACTGCAATTATTACAGGTATTGCATCATATACAGGAGCTATGGCTGGTACACTTTTTTCTGGGGGCAATGAGAAAATCGGTAAAATAACAGCCGCAGCATTTGGAATCCTAACCGCTCTAGCTTGCTTGTTATAAATTAAAATAGCCGATTATGTACCATTCTATCCATTAAGCGTTCTGTACTTTTTGCATCTGTTTCATAGAAAGTAGTATGATATGCTTCCTGGGACTTGTTTGCATAGGTTCTGTAAGAATTTAATATTTTCCTACCCCAGTCATAATTTCTGTCTGTAGAGTCTATTTTTTTGACTCCTATTTTTTCATAGAATTTTATAATTTCATCAACCATTTCTGTCGCATTTTCATCAATCTTTTCTTGACACCAATTCTCTTCTCTGAATGTATCTTTAATACGGTCTTTATACACAGAGATTAAGTCATCTCTGCTAGCAACTTGATAATTTGTTAAATCTTGTTTTGCGTGCCTCAACTCATGAGTTATATGTTTTAATAAAGTTTGATTATCAAACGTTTTATCAACACCTAAATCTAAGAATGGTTCACTATGTTTTGGCAAAAAGTGTGCAGCACCAACTATTGCTCCAGATTTTTCTCCTGATTTATAGGTTTTATCCAACTTAATAGGTATATTATCTAATTTATAATCCTTTTTTAATTCTGTAAATAATTTATCAATGAATTCATCTTTATCAGATATTTTCAATATATCCTGATATTTTTTTTGAATAGCTTTTGCTTCTTCTTTTGTAAAATCTTCCAAAAAGACTCTTTGGACTCGACTTTGAACTCTCATAGGCGGAATAAATTTGTGAGCTAATATTCCTGCTAACGCAGTCCCACCTATTGTAATTCCTACTTTTGCAAGAGTTGATATTCCATTCTTTTGCTTTTCCTGAGTACTCGTTTCATTTATTTTATTCCCTGCTGAGATTTCAACAGTATCAGGCGGAGTTGTATAATTCACTGATGTTTGAGGACTAGTTACTCCAACACTATTACCTCGAAAGTTTGGAGTAATTCTATTAGTACTACTAACACCTACATTATTCGATAAATATTGAGGATAACTGTAAAAATATGGATTGTAACCAATTCTTTCCGTCATAAATCTACCTTTATTTTCTAACCTTATTTATATAAAGTATTTTTCTTCTTAAAAATTGCTTAAAATTTTAATATTGTAAATTTTTATAAAATTCAAACAATTTTTCTTTTTGTCATTCAGAATTTAATTCGGAATCTTATCAAATTCTAAAATAAGTCCGTAGGGTGGGTAAAGCCTCTTCAAATGGGTGATTGTAACTTATGTTTGGTATTGCGTACCCACCGTTTTGATTTTGATTTTGGTGGGTACGTTATGCATAGACAAACGTATATTTCCACATTTTTACGCAACTTTACCCACCCTACAGAACTAATTGCTTGACATGTACAGCAATGACCGGACGCAAATTTACGGATTTTATGTTACAAAAATTGCACCAAGCCGGACGGATTTGTAAACAAATACTTTAAGCAAAAAAGAAAGATTAAAATATTTACAATTTTAAGAGCAATTTTTTCTTCTAAAAACACTTTATATATATAGGGAATTTTTAGGAGAAAATATGCCGGAGCCGAGTATTAAGTATAATGCGTCTTTAAACTCATTTCAGAGTATGGATGGAAGCAATCTAACCATCGGAGGAATAGAACAGAAGTTCGGGTTAAATAAGGGTTCGGTTTCGACATTTCTCGGGGGCGGTACAGATTTTAACAGCGACACTGATTTGATTTTTGATTTAAAAGGTTCTATGAACTACAACGAAATATTAAATCAAAATTTGAGAATCAGAAATACAATCGGCGGTGATAACACAGCAACGCAAATCAGATATTCCCCCGTAAGTGTAAGTGTGCCTTTAGGTAAAAACACAAGTTTTTAT
>CALUYR010000200.1 GCA_944325045.1 Candidatus Gastranaerophilales bacterium | reverse complement strand
CGGATAAAATTAAATAGGAGTATGATTTTTATGAAAACATTAACCCCGCAGCAGGCTGTTTTGGAGGAAGATTTGTGCGCCCCGTCCAAAGAAGAAATGAGCAACATCGGGATGTCTCTTGAAATCCCAATTCAGCAAATGTTTGATGAATTTTTTGTATTTATATCTAAAAATTGCATCGAATAGTTAGTAAAAAAAATTCTATGAAAAAATCCTCAAAAATTATTGGGGATTTTTTTATTTATACTAAAAAATTAAAAAATATTAAATTATTAGGCTGAATAGAAAGGAGAATATATACAATTTTTTATTCTTGTATTAATATGTTGTAGTTAGTAACGAGGACGTAATTATGAAGAGAAAATTGGTTGCACTGTTAAGTTTGATAATTTTTTCACAACCGGTATTTGCAGATTTCAAGGAACATTTTGACCTTGGCACCCAGTATCTTTCAAACTACCAATACTCTGGAGCCATAACAGAATTTAAAAGTGCACTGAGGATTAATTATCTTGATAATTCAGCAAGAGTCCAAATAATTAACGCATACCTGGCTCGCGGCCAGCATTACGCAAATAATGAAAAAAACTGGTCAAAAGCCGCTGATGATTACAGAAGCGCATTATTTTACATGACTATTTATCCGGGCGCAAATTCAAATCAAACATCATCTGCAGTCGGGCCGGTAACTCAAAATCTTAACACCTGCCTTTCAATGATGAATTTTGACAAAAGTCCTAAGTCAAGATACGCCAAGGCAAAGGAACTTCGTGCAGAAGGGAATTTTTCGGCTGCAGCATTTGAATTTAACCAGGCGCTTGGCGAAAAATCCCAAATAAAAGACTGCTACAGCCAGACCGGCGATATCATGAAAATTCTGGGCAATGAACCCAAAGCCGCAGAATTTTATCGTAAGGCTATTTCAATAGATCCTACTGACGTTGCTTTAAGACTCTCATACGCAAAGCTTCTTGATAAACTGGGATCTGAAGAAGCTGCTGTGGAAGAATATAATTATATTTTAACAAAAAGTTCTGATAACAAAGATGTGTTATACTCATTAGAAAGAATTTATAAGAGAAAACTTGAAGATCATCCGACAGATGCAGACCTTAATGCTAATCTCGGAGCGATTTTGCAAAAGCAGGAAAAGTATGACGAGGCGCTATCATACTACAAGAAAGCAGAACAATTAAGTCCCTCGAACATTAACACAAGGATAAACGTAGGAACCCTTTACCAGCAAAAAGGTGATTACAAAACAGCAATAATTGCGTACGATTCAGTGCTGATACTAGAACCAGACAATGTTAATGTAAATTTATACAAAGCACAATGCCAGGCAGCGCTGGGTGATCATAAAACAGCCCAGGCAACTTTCAGAAAAGTACTTTCACTTGATCCTTCAAATACAATTGCGCAGACGGAACTGTTTAATTCTGCAAAAGGCAGCATGACAGCAGCACAGTTTGTTGATTATGTAAGGAAAAATTCCAGCGGCGCCGACACAACCGCAATGCTTTATAATTACGCGCTGGATTTACATAAGCAAAACAAGCTTGATGACGCGATAACTATATATAACGCACTTTTAGGCAAAGATACAACAGGAGAAATATACGCAAATCTGGCAATAGCACAATCTCAGCAGCAAAATTATAATGCAGCACTTGCAACATTAAAAACCGCGCAGACAAAATTCCCGAAAAATCAGTTAATAACAAAATCAATAAAAGATATTAACTCGACAATCGCAAACAATCAGCTTAACCAGGCCGCAGAATACTTTAATAATCAGGATTACCAAAACGCAATTCTGGCGTACCTGAAAATAGACCCGCCGACATCTGACACAATGCTTGCAGTAGCGTCTGCATACCAGAATATGGGAGACAACACTAATGCAATTGAATATTATAAAAAAGCTTTCAGCCTAAAACCGACGGATTCAGAAATTGCATACTATATATCAGCACTGTATGCTGATTCAGAAGATTTCACAAATGCCGAAGCCTACGCAAGGAAATCACTTGAGTTAAACAAAAATAACACAAATGCAGCAGATTTGCTTGCGAATATAGAGGAACACAACAGGGACAAAGCGCTTGAAAACGCGATAGCTCTGTTTGATACACAACAATATGACGAAAGTTTATTACTTTTAAACAAAGTGCTAAACAGTGATACTGGAAATGCCTACGCGCTATACTATCGGGCAATGATATACGACGCACAAAAGAAGTACAACGAGGCAATAGCAGATTACAAAAAAGCAATAGCAATAAACCCGACGGATCTGCAAATAGTTAACTATATGCTTGCAGTTGACTACGATACACTCGGCAAATACAAAGATGCATACGGATATTATCTTGCATACACAAATTCGAACGCCCCGGAGGACGAATACAAAACATACGCGAAATCGCGCTCAGAGGAATTAAAAGGATATGCTGAACCAACCAAACCAGCCTCAAACAAAACACCGGCCACAACAAAATAGAGTACAAGAATTAATCAAAAGCAGAGTATCGCTGGCTCCAATGGCTGGCATAACTGACTATGTTTTAAGATATCTTGTAAGGAAGTATTCTAAAACATGTCTATTAACAACAGAAATGATTAGTTCGGAATTTCTGGCTCAAGTCAGAGAAACAGAAATAACGAAAACTGACGAAAGCCAGCATCCCATCAACTTTCAAATCAGCGGCCATAAACCGGAATTAATGAAGTCCGCAGCGCAGTATTTATCAGACAGAGCGGATATGATAGATATAAATATGGGCTGTCCGGTAAATAAGGTAGTAAAAGGCCAGGACGGCTGTTCTCTTATGCGTAATCCGAAACTTGCAGGAGAAATTGTTCAGGCAGTCCGAGAGGGAACTGATAAACCGGTAAGCGTAAAATTCCGGCTTGGTTATACATTAGATGAAATGAATTATGTAGAATTTGGTCAGCAAATGCAAGAAGCCGGGGCAGAATTTATAACAATACACGGACGTACGCGGTCACAATTTTACTCAGGGAAAGCGGACTGGAAAAGGATAAAAAATCTAAAGGATAATATAGATATACCGGTATTTGCGAACGGCGATATAGTATCAGTGGAGACAGCAGCTCAATGCCTGGAGGAATCCGGCGCGGACGGAGTGGCCGTCGGGCGCGGGGCAATGGGTGATCCGACGCTAATTTCCAGGATAGAAAACTACTTAACAACAGGAAAAATATTACCAGCCCCGGCACTGACAGAAAAGCTTGAGATGCTAAAACAACATCTTGATATGGAAATAGAGTTACGCGGCGAAAACATCGGGATAAAATTTTTCCGGAAATTTTATCCGTTTTATATATCAGGAGTAAAAAATGCGGCAAAACTACGCTCAATACTGGTAGTAGAGGATAATTACGATAAAATAATAAAAATATTAAAAGAATTTTCAAAAGAAATAACTTGATATTTAAAATTTGCGTGATAGAATAGAACTGCAAACGCACATTGAAAATTACAATTGAGTAATGTTTATATAAGAGATAATACAGATGTAATTACGAATAGTCTGTTTGAGTTTTCATCGTGTAAACGCGGCTGGTGCCGGTAAAATTTATGTAGCATAGTTTGACTTGCCGAGCAAAATAATTGAGTATTATTTTGAGGAGAAGAAGCAACGGTAGAATTGAAATGATTTGTGGAGGGAAAGTG
>CALUYR010000199.1 GCA_944325045.1 Candidatus Gastranaerophilales bacterium | reverse complement strand
ACGTGACTGGAGTTCAGACGTGTGCTCTTCCGATCTAAGAATAATTCTGCTTACTCCAAATTCTTTTATAGCATACTCTGCTGCCTTAACACGATTTTTACACGTGAGAACAACGGACTTAGTATTCTCTGCAAGCCAGTAAGGTTCATCCCCGGCTAAACGGGCATTTGCATAAATCTTTTTCCTGTCAGAGATTACATTTACATTCTTGTTAGAAAGTTCCCCTCCGTATCCGCGCGATATAATTGCAACGGTCTCGCCTTTTTTAATAAAATACTTTGCAATTTCTGCAACTACCGGGGTCTTGCCAACACCGCCGGTAGTTAAATTCCCGACAGATAATACAAATGCTCCTACTTTTTTGGGGGTTAAAATATGTTTGTCATATAGAAAATTCTTTAAACCGCTCCCGATACCGTAAAACACTGATGCAAATTTTAATATTGAAAACAACATTCCGTCTGCATCTTTATTATAATGAATTTCAGTTATTTGAGTTTTCAGATTCAATTTATATTCCTCAAAATGGCATACCATAGCAAATTAGAATAACAATCTGAAAATAAGGAACCGTTTATTTAGTTTTTCAGAGAATTTCCTCAAGTTACAGGTAGTAACCTTGGTATCTTCCAAAATAGTTTCAAGTTCGGTTTTATTTTCCGGAGTCATTTTATTAACTGACGAAAGCGTAGTTGAAACACTATTCAATGCTTTATTAGTATTAGCTATAGTATTTTTCAGATCATTTTTAAGCTGTTCATCTTTTGTCATCGCCTCAATTGATGTTGAAATTTCCGCAAGATTATTGGTAATCATTCTTATATCTTCAGCCATCTTCTGGGATTCTTCTTCGTTGCCCATTATCTTGTTCAGGTTACGCGCAAGCTGGTCAATAGAAGTTGAGGTTGAAATAAGATTTTTCTTAAATACAGGATCACCCACTATATTATTAAGATTCCCGGAAAGCGCATTAAAGTCAGCAGTAGCATGGTTGACAAGCTCGATAAGTTCCTGAATATCATCCCTTGAATCATCAAGAAGCTGATTAACTTTATCAACTGTAACAGAAGCTTTACGCGAAATCTCATCTATGTTATTGACCGTCATCTGCAAATCGGCAATAGCTTTATCAGAAAGTAAAGTATTAACTTTCATATTAGTTTCGGTTAAACTTTCAGCTGCCTTATACTGCCAATCGAGAAAGTCTGCAATTCTCATTGGTTCAATTATAGTATAAGGAGAAGTCTGCTTAGGATAAGGCAAAACAGTGTTATCAAGAGAAGCTATTCTTAATTTTTTCTTACCATCTTTGCTGCTGACAGCTTCCCCTTTAATAAATTCCGGCATTATAAGCCCCGGAAGATTAATTATATAATCAATTCTATAAGCGTAATTAGTATTTACCTTATCTCTGACCATATAAGGCAGAGCGTCTTTATAGACGACTTGGATATCCTTAATAATCCCGACATCATAATACTTATCACTTAATTTCATTTCAACCGGGTCATCTTTATACAAAACATTTTTGTTAGCCATCGGAATATAGATAGTTCTGGTTTTCGGAGGAGTTATTTCCAAAAACAATTCACCGATAAGCCCTGACTGCTGGATAGAGAAAACAGACGCCCGGGGGATTTGCACGTTAGGATCTGTAATGACAAACTTTACATTGACATAGCTGTCATCGCCTTTAATAACCGGCGTAACTTCTTCAACCTGACCGACTTTCAGCCCCATCATCTGAACACCGGCACCAGGGCGCATGCCGTTAACATCTTTAAATTGTATTTCTACTCTCGGAGCGGAAGAAAATGCACGGCCTTTAACCTTTAATACCACACCTATCAGCAAAACAAGCGATAAAAGAGTTAAAAGTCCTACCTTAAAAGATGATGAAAATTTCATTACAAACCTTCCTGTTGCTTAATCACATTTTATATTGTAACAAAAACAACAAATTAATGCAAAAAAGTTTATAAATAGTTAGCTAAGACCTTTTTAACGTAATTTTGTGTTTCCTGGTAAGGCGGAACTCCCGAATACATATCAACGGCATTTGGGCCGGCGTTGTAGGCGGCCAGAGCCAAAATTATATTTCCGTTATATTTATTAAGCATAGATTTTAAATACTTGACGCCGCCCTCAACATTTTGCAGCGGATTATAGGGATCACTAACCCCCAACGCTTTGGCTGTGGCAGGCATTAATTGCATAAGCCCCATTGCACCGGCTTTTGATTTAGCATTAGGGTTAAAACCTGATTCCTGACGTATCAGTGCTTTGACAAGTTTTTCGTCAACACCGTGTTTTTCCGCAACCTGCTCAATCATATTAAGGAGCTGGTTTTTGGAAGCTGTGCCGGAAGCGCCCTGAAGGATGGCACCTGCTTGCGAAAGAGTATTTGTACCTGTTACATTTTTTATAGGATCATTAAGACTGAAATTTTTGTAATCGCCATTTTGCATTATAGAAGCGTTTACCTGCATTGTTGGCGAGTTCAGAAGCAGATTACCGAAATCAGCAGGGGTTGAAGATTTTAAAATACTTTCAAATCCGCTGATATTACGGTCAGCAGGATATATTGCATCCATTGGATTTTGGCTTGCTTGTTGAACCGGGGATTGAAGCTTTGACTTAAGATTATTGACCTGATTACTCAAAGCAGCATAGCGCTGCATTGCAGCAGTTTTTCCGCCGGTGTCCAATAATCTTTGAATCATCTCTGAAAACATATCTTATAGCCCTTGTCTTGGTGATTTTATTATAAACCTAACTACTGCCCTTGATATCGTATAAATTAATGATTTTTTTTCATTTGTCAAAGGAAATTTAATAATAGCAAGAACTAACGTATGAACATGCAATCACCGTAACTAAAAAAACGATATTTATTTTCGACAGCCTGCCTATAAGCCTCAAAGATAAAATCTTTGTCTGCAAAAGCACTGACAAGCATTAAAAGAGTAGACTTAGGCAAATGGAAATTAGTAATAAGCTGGTCAACAACTCCAAATTTGTAAGGCGGATATATAAATAATTCCGAATTATCGTGGCATGCCTGAACCGCGCCGAATTTTTTATAAGCGGATTCTAAAGTTCTGACAGTAGTCGTTCCCACAGCGACAATTTTTTTACCGCAAGCCTTTGCCGCATTAATTTTTGCAGCAGCCTCTTCAGTTATAGTGTAAGTTTCGGAATGCATTTTATGATCAAGAATATTTTCGCACTTAACCGGCCTGAAAGTTCCCATGCCGACATTCAAAGTTACATAGACAATTTCAACGCCTTTATTGCGGAGTTTTTCAAGAATCTCTCGTGTAAAATGCAGTCCGGCAGTAGGAGCTGCAACAGAACCTTCATCTTTAGCGTACACAGTCTGATAACGCTCAATATCTAATTTCTTTAATTCATCAGAAGGAATTTTCCTCTCAATATACGGGGGAAGAGGGATATTTCCGCAACGATGAAGCACATCAAAAAGATTATCACCTTTGTAAAAAAGTTTTACAAGCCATTCGCCATCATCTTCAAGTTTTTTAATAACCTCAACAGAAAGTTCATCACATATTTTGACAATTGTACAGGGTTTAACTCTTTTGGACGGTTTTATTAATACCTGCCATTCATCATTGTCACTTAAGTCATTGTGCGGTTTAAGCAAAAAGACTTCTATTTTTGCCCCGGTATCTTTATATCCTAT
>CALUYR010000198.1 GCA_944325045.1 Candidatus Gastranaerophilales bacterium | reverse complement strand
TTCATCATGTGTAATTTTCCCGTCTTTGTTTAAGTCTAAACCAGAATTTCCTTCATACAATCCATCACCTTTTTTAGTTACATAAGCTTTTCGTTTGGCATAGGCAGGTGCATAATTTATTGCGTACAATTCGCTGGCAGACAACTTATGGCTGTTTGAAAATCCGGCAATCTGTTTTGCTCTTAACAGAGATTTTTCAGCCCAGTCAAGCTGCTCAAGAGGAGACATTGCGGCAATTTTTTCTTTAGTAAGATTTGCCCCATATATGGAATTTAAGTCTTTTATATTTATATTCGTAAATTGAATTAAGCCGACAGCAGATTTTCCGTTCCAGTTTTTAGGAACAGTTCTAAACGATGATTCACAGTATATTAACCCAAGTAAATCTTTATAATCACAGTTAATCTTTGAAGCTATCTGTTTAATCCGTTTTTGTATAGCACTGCCAATAATAACTTTAGAGCCGGAAAATTTAATATCGGCAGAATCTGAGGAGTTTATCTTAAGATTTTGAGTTTGGTTAGAGTTTTCCATCACATCGACATGCGTTGTTGATGTTGTTTGAGGACGAAAATAAGTACTATTTGAGAAAAAATTATTAGTTGAATTATTTTGCGGTAAAAAATAATTCAAGGCGGCTGTATCCTGCGGATTTTTCGAAAGATTGGAAAGCAGATCACCAACCTTAGAGGAGACAGCATAAGAAGGAATCGTTATATCTTGATTTTCAGCTGATATATCTGCAGGAGAGATTTCGTTAGCCGAATTTTCCAGCAAATCACCCACTGTATCGGAAATTTTCCGGTAAGAGAATACGGGTTGACGAGGTTCCATGTAAGGGATAACCGGAATATTAGCATAAAAATTTATAAACGGAGAATAATAATTTCTGTCAAAAAGAGTGTTGAAAAAAGAATTAATCAAGTTCATGCCCCGGAAAAAGCGCATGTTAAAACAGTTATAATAATTCCAATACCCGAAAGACATTTCTCAAAATCCCCGATATATTTCCCCTATATATATAAAGTTATTTTGCATATACGAATTGCGCAGTATCCTCCAAAGTTGTAAAAAAATATTAACAAATTATATTATTAACTTATGTAAAATTATTTTTTATTGTATTATTATAACAGGGTAGAGATAACTATGTTTAATGAAACTAAAACACACGAAATCACTGTCGACGTTGTAATTTTAACAATAATCAACAACGCAATACAAGTATTGTTGGTTAAGCGCCTTAACGAACCGTTTAAAGATAAATGGGCAATTCCGGGCGGTTATGTGCGTTTGAGTGAAAACCTTGATCAGGCGGCATTAAGGGTTTTGAAAGAACGAACAAATGTTGACAGCATTTATCTTGAACAGTTATATACCTTTGGAGATCCGCTAAGACACCCTAATGCACGAGTAATTACATGTGCCTACTTTGCGCTAGTGCGTGCGGAAGATTTAAAGATTGTCTCAACGCCGGAACTCGGCTGGCATAAAGTTTCAGACCTCCCGCCGCTGGCTTTTGACCATAAAGAAATTATTCAGTATTCGCTTAAAAGAACCCGCGAAAGATTAGAAATTTGTCCGGTTGCATATCAGCTTTTAAATGAAAAATTCACGCTCACTGAAATGCAAAAATCCTATGAGTTGATTATGGGAAAAAAATTGGATAAACGAAATTTTAGGAAAAAAGCACTGGCAACTGACGGGCTCATTGAACTTGATGAGTACACAAAATCATCTTCAAAACGACCGGCAAGACTTTATACCTTTGAAAATATTAAATTAAACTCCAAACGGGCTCATTTCATTTCTAAGAAAAAGGAGAAAAAATCATAATGCTAACATTTATCTGGACTATACAAATAATTTCATCTGTATTATTAATAATATTAATCCTCCTGCATTCCCCGAAAGGTGATGGTATTGCGGGAATAGGCGGAGCATCCCAGCTTTTTTCTTCACAGAAAAGCGCTGAAAAAGGTCTTAATAAGCTTACCGGAATAATTGCCGCAATCTTTTTGATTTGCACATTTTTATTGGGTTTTGGCTTGGTAAAATAACAGGTAAAAATTATGAACATCCTGATTACAGGCGCTTCAAAAGGAATTGGACGAACAATTGCCTTGGAATTTATTGCGGCCGGGTATAAAAATATTTTTGTAACAGGTAGAAATGAAGATCTGCTTAAATCTATAGACGCTGTTTCGTACTGTATATGTGATCTTTCCCAAAATCCTGACAAACTTTTTGATTATATAGAAAAAAACAAGATAGATGTTTTAATTAACAACGCTGGTGAATACATATACAGCCCGCTGGACAAAATGAAAGACGACGATATAACAAGGCTTCTGACCACCAATCTGCTTGCGCCTTGCAAACTTATCTCCAAAGCAATTCCGTATATGAAATCACAACGCTGGGGAAGGATAATAAATATCGGATCAATATCAGGCGTAATGGGAGAGGCAAATGCGTCTATTTATTCTGGTTCCAAAGCAGGTCTGCTCGGACTTACAAAGGCGCTGGCGCTTGAACTTGCTGAATACAATATTACTGTTAATACAATCAACCCCGGATGGGTTGAAACTGATCTTGGCACGGGTTCAATAGAAGAAAGCGAATTTAGTAAAGAAGAAATTATTGAATGCATTCCTCAAAAACGATTTGTTGATCCAAAAGAAATTGCAGGTCTTGTAAAATACCTGATAAGTGATGATTCAAGAGGAATTACCGGTCAGGGGATAAACATTTGCGCCGGCTTAAGTGTCGGGATTTAGCAAGACGAAAAGGATATTTTTAAGGCTTAGGGAACTATTTGATAAAAAAACGACTACCACGGGTAGTCGTCTTTAAACTCCCAGCCGTCAACCATTAAAAGACAGCCGCAAGTCTCGGGCTCACGTTTACAAGCATCCAAAAGTTCTGGACGAGAGCTACGGGTTGTAACGTAACCGTCTTTACAGCCGTTTATGCATCCCGTACATTGTATGTAATTTTTAGCATCTTGCGTTACCTGAAGTACAAAAGAAAATACATCCTTACCAAATGTATTTGGACGATTATAACCGTTTGTATCGTAGTACATATCAAGACCAATCCCGTCGCTCGTAAGACCGTCTTCAGTTATCCCGCCTCCGGTATAAAGATATATAGATCCGCCATCTGCAAAAATATAATATATACCAGCTTTTGCCATCTGAGCAGTATTGGTGTAAGTACGTGCTGCAGGATCATATATTTTATAATCACCTATACATCCCGCACCGCCTTCCTGGCAATCTTTCAACGTTGAGAAATATGGAGCCAGATATTTCTCAAACCAGGCATAAAGTGCTTCACTGTCATGATATATAATCTGTTGATCCGGCCATCCAGAAACCGGCCCGTTTTGAACGGTTGAAAGCAAAATTGCCTGATTAAATGCACTGTAAAACTTCTTTAACCTTGCGGATGTATCTTTTTTCTGGATATTATTTATTATAGAAGGTAACGTCATAGCAGCAACCACACCTATTATGCCGAGCGTGATGAGAACTTCCGCAAGAGTAAACGCGGCCTTGCGTGGGACGTAGTCCCCTCTTACTTTACGCTGCGCTGTGTGAAACGCAAAGGGTATATTCTTGATGTTTTCAGGGCTCGTTGTAATATTACGATAGTAAGATCCTGAAACGAGTTCAGGATGACATGTTAAATTGTTTTCAATATCAATCGGCGGTTTCCCTTGTCTCCCTTGAGGTTCGTTACCCCC
>CALUYR010000197.1 GCA_944325045.1 Candidatus Gastranaerophilales bacterium | reverse complement strand
CTCTTTCCCTACACGACGCTCTTCCGATCTAGCGTATTTGACGTCATATTACAACCTTGATATGATCATCTCCCTCGGTTATCGCATCAAATCGCGGATAGCAACGCATTTCCGCCGCTGGGCGACGGAGCGGCTGAAAGAGTACATGATCAAAGGCTTTGCTCTCGACGATAAGCGGCTGAAAGAACTTGGCGGCGGCGATTATTGGAAGGAACTGTTAGATCGTATCCGCGACATCCGCTCTTCCGAAAAAGTAATGTATCGGCAGGTACTCGACTTGTATGCCACCAGCGTCGATTACGACCCGAAAAGCAGCGAATCGATTGCTTTTTTTAAGATGGTACAAAACAAACTGCACTTTGCCGCACATGGACATACTGCGGCAGAGGTGATTTACGAGCGCGCGGATGCCGATGCTCCGTTTATGGGGTTAACGACCTTTTCGGGTGAGATGCCCACAGCACAGGATGTAACAGTCGCAAAAAACTATCTTACGGAAAACGAACTGAAAATTTTGAACAACCTTGTTTCGGGGTACTTTGATTTTGCGGAAGTGCAGGCGATGAAACATAACCCTATGTATATGGCGGACTATGTAGAACATCTTGACCGTATTTTATCCTCAACGGGCGAAAAAGTTTTAGAAGGCGCAGGAAGCATTAGTCATGCAAAAGCAATCGAAAAGGCAAAGGCTGAATATAAAAAGTATCAGGCAAAGACGCTTTCCCCCGTGGAAGAAGAATATTTGCGGGCAATAAAAAAATTGGAAAAGCAAGCGGAAACAAAAGCCAAAAAAGATACGTGAGGAGATTCTGGGGGAATGAGTTATATTGATCAGGATAAATTAGGACGAAACGATGTAATAACGAAGATCAAAGTTTTGATAGATATGTTATATGAAAATTATAATTTTTGTCTTGCCTTGGATGGTAAATGGGGTAGCGGGAAGACTTATGTGTTAGAAATGCTTTATGAGCAATTGCACGATGATAAAAGTTATATTGTAATCAAATATGATGCATGGAAAAACAGCTTTTATCCTGATCCATTGATTGCTATTTTGTATTGCGTGTTAGACTCTTTGACACAAGAAAGCATTTTAAAAAAATTTAAAAGAGAAGTTAACCGTGAGGTAAAACGGTTAGCAAAAGAAAAATTAACTAATCAAATCGATAATAAACTTAATGAAGTTGTCCAGCATTTATATCAAATTGGTGGGTGGGGAGCGATATGTGCTTTTTCAATTGAAGTAATAAAAAATGTTATTAAACATGCACAAGTTTCAATTTTAGATAATAAACTTTTTGATGATTATAAATCTTATCAGATGTTGCTAAATGAAAGCATTGCTGCCCTAAATTCTTTGACAACAAATCAGCGTGATTCGCGAAATTTAAAAATGGTTGTCTTGGTGGATGAGATTGATAGATGTTTGCCAAATGAACAATTGATTGTATTAGAAAGACTGCATCATTTATTTGAAATAAAAAACTGTGCGGTGATAATTGGTTTGAATATCGATCAAATTTGTTCTACTGTAGATAAAATAACGCACAATGATGGGAAAGAATATTTGAGAAAATTTTTCAAGTATTATTTTTATTTACCCATGCGAAGTGAAATTTATTTTCAAACATATTTTTGGGATAAGCTATTTGAAAAGAAAAATACACTATTTTTGTCTCCAATTTCATCTGAGCAGGTAGAGTTTTTACAAAAATACGTTTTTGAAGCGATGAAACATAGTTTTAAAATCGTGGATAACAGAAGTATAAATTATTTTGTTAATGAAGTAATAAAAATCATACGAATGATACCAAAATTGGATTTTGCATATGTTCTATTAGTAAATTATTTTGTTTGTATAAAACTTTATTACAGAGAAGAGTTCGAAAATCTTAAAATCAAAAACGTAAAGTTTCCTCTGAATATTGTGCAACGATTCATAATAGAAGATTTATTTAATTATTCATCTGGTTATATTTTATTATCAACATCAGAGAGGTATGAGTTTTACCGTGATCCTATGTTAAATACCGCAAACTATTATATAAACATGTGGCTTTCAAAAGATAATAAGCCTCAAATGAATAATTTAATGAATATTTTTTCAAGTAATATTAATGCAGATCCGAATTTTGCACAGATAGTTGAGCAATGTATTAAAATGATTGATTGTTTGTCCTAAATGCAAGAGGTGGCTATTTATGAAAGACAGCGGAATTGAATGGATCGGGGAAATTCCTGATGATTGGTTTACTATTCGTTGCAAATATATTGCTGAAACCTATACAGGCAACAGCATTAAAGACGATGAAAAATGTGATTTTGAAGATAGTACCGATGCGCTACCATATATTTCAACAAAAAATATAAACAGCATAACTTATCTTATTGATAAATCTGACATTTTATATATAAAACAAGATGATTTGCGCTTTGTTAGAGCTTCAAAAGGAGATACACTTATGTGTATTGAGGGGGGAAGTGCAGGAAAGAAAAAGACATATTTGCATGAGTGTGTTTGTTTTGTAAATAAATTATGTTGCTTTCATCCAGTTAGCATAAATTCTAAATTTTTATATTATATTTTGCATTCTCCTCATTATGAGTCAGAGTTTGATCTTAATTTAAGTGGATTGATAGGAGGGGTTAGCAGGAGTAAATTGAATAATTTTATACTGCCTTTCCCTTCAAAGGATATTCAGCAACGTATCGCGGATTTTTTGGATAAAAAATGTGCGGCGGTGGATCGGCTGATGGAAAATCAGCGGATGCAGATCGAAAAGTTAAAGGAATATAAGCAATCTGTCATCACCGAAGCGGTTACAAAGGGCATTGATAAAACTGTCCCCCTAAAATCCAGCGGCGTCGAATGGATAGGGGATATTCCCTCTAAGTGGTTCATTGGTAAAAAATTGGCTTACTATGTAGCGGATAGTATATCTTACGGAATTGTAAAACTTTTGGAACCGGATGATAAGAACGGAGTTAAAGTTTTGCGTTGCAGTGATGTGCTTGAGGGATACATAGAAAAACAAAATATACGAACAGTTACGCAGAAAGTTTCAAAAGAGTATACGCGTACAATTTTGAAAGCAGGGGATATTGTTGTCAATGTAAGAGGCAGTTTAGGTGGATGCGCAGTAGTTCCCATCGAAATGGAAGGTTTTAATATTGCAAGGGAAGTTGCGTTGATACGTTTGACATCAAAATTGTATAATCGTTTTGTAATGTATTATTTATTATCTAATTCTTTCGTTAATTATAGAACACGGTTTCTTGCGGGAAGTGTATATATTGGCTTAAATATTGAACTATTATCATCTATGCCCATAGTTATTCCTCCTCTTTCCGAACAACAACAAATCGCGGAGTATCTGGACAAAAAGTGTGCAGAAATTGACGGATTGATTTCCATAAAGCAGCAAAAAATTGAAAAATTGACCGAATACAAAAAGTCTTTGATTTACGAATACGTCACAGGCAAAAAACAGGTGGGGTAATATGAGCGGTGCAAAAGAAGAATTAAAAAACTATTTTGATAGCTATAAGAAATCTATTATAGCCGTTTTATTCGTTTTGTCATATTTAGCGGTAGGATTGTCGCTCTATTATAACGTGCCTGCCTTTACTTTACATTGGCTTATATTTGGTTTGGTTGCTGTAATTATACCGTCAGGATTGACCTGTATATATGATTTTTCAAGTAAATTTGTTCAACCTGATAGTAGGCAGAAGGCGGATGTTGTCAAAGTTATC
>CALUYR010000196.1 GCA_944325045.1 Candidatus Gastranaerophilales bacterium | reverse complement strand
TGTAAATAATTTATGCCTGAATACAAAAGTTATAAATTATTAATTTTTTGTTTAATTGCGCAAAAATTATCTTGTTTTGATTTTATATTAATGAGAAAATAACAAAGTGTTATAATTATAGAAGGAAATAAAAATGCCTGTATCAAAAATTTATCAAAAAGCGGTTCAACAAGGCGGACGGATGTTAGAAAACGGAAATGTATACAGATTCCGTCAAGGAAAGAAAAATCCGAACATGTGGATACAGCAGACAATTGCCCCGAACGGCAGTTATGCAATTCAGTTATCAGAAAACGGTGTTGTAACCAAAAGAGTTCATAAAACAATATTGAATGATAAATCTTCAATAGTAGATACCTGGGATTTTTCTAAAAACCGTGGTATTCATTTGAGTAAAGTTGATCTTATTTCGAATCAATCATTTATGTCACGGGTATTTGACAAAACCGGTGAAAGTTCTATTACTTCGGACGGTCTGATCTATTTGTTCCGCAAAGGCGATCCTGATCGGTTTTCAACCCATGTAACTACTCTCAACGGATTTAGTTCTGTTGCAAAGCCGTTTAGTCCTATGGGCTGGTTGAATGACCAATTTTATAAACTGTTTAATAAATAATATAAAAGTCATAAATACAAAATGCAAATTAAACAACATGAAAATTCGTTAAATTTTAAGGGCAGAGTCTTTTTTGTAAACAAAACTGCAAGAGACCATGCAAAAGAATACAGACGACTTATCCATAATCTTAAACATAATACGGTTAATAACTCAATAGATCATTTTGTATACTTAAATGTTTCAAAAAATGGAAAGTTTGCAGTTTTTAATATTCTCACACGCTATAATCATCCCTTAAAATTTCCAAGCAGGCCTGCTGAGGTTTATAATGTGTCATATATTGGCACCGGCATAAAAAATGGGGAAATGTATTTACTTAACAAGCTGGAAAAGATTAGAGAATGGAAAAGACAAATAGATCTGACACCGCGCTGTGCAAAGTTTGTTCAGTCAAATATTTTACCCTCCAAAAATAAAGGGAATAAATTTTTAAATAAAATAAAAAACTATTTTTTAAATATTTGCGGATTTTTGAAACCGGCAAACAAGTCGTGGAGTTAAATTTATTTTATCCAAGATAGGTTTCGGGATCTTGTCATCTTAACCTTATACCGCCTCACGAAAACATCAATAATATAACCTATGCGTCTTACCCAGAGAATCGTTATGTAAAAGAGGACTTAGTCACCCCCCCTTGCAAAAATAAAAAAATAGTTTATAATGAAGAAAAAAGGAGGTAAAGTCATGGAAAAGTCAAGTATAGCAATGCATACGGGGGGGGGGGGGTAACGAACCTCAAGGGAGACAAGGAATTGCGCCTAATGAGTCAATGCCGGAGCTCCAACCTACATTCCTTCATAATAGAGAGCTAATTAAAGCGAACGTGCGCGACCGAAGTGAGCGCGATAGTGAGCAAAAGAGTGGAAATGCGGAAGCATTTCGGTCTATCCATCAATCAAATCAACGCCTTAAGGCGTTGAAAATAAACAGCAAGTTTTTCTTTTTCGGTTCACTTTTTCTTTTTGCCTGCCCCCAAAAAGAAAAAGTGAATAAAGAGCAAACAATTAGTAAAGTTTTATCTGACAAATTAAAGCGTTATGTAAGAGGGAACCGCGCCCCCCGCAAGGCCGCATTTACCCTGGCTGAGGTTCTAATCACCCTCGGCATAATCGGCGTGGTTGCAGCAATGACCCTGCCAACGCTTATTTCTAAGTATAAAGCAAATGTTGTTGAAACTTCACTTAAGAAGTTTTATTCAATGGCTAATCAGGCAGTAAATCTTTCGGTTGCGGAAAATGGAGAAACAAAGTACTGGAGCTTTCCTAATCATACTGAAACTGACCCAGCAATTAACCTTAATTCAATGGAGGATTTTTATAACAAATATTTTAAAAAATATCTAAAAGTTACAAAAATTGAAAAAGATGTTAATAAATATATGCTTTATTTTGCTGATGGTTCAGGAGTATATCTATGTAATCATGCCAGAGATTGGGTGTATTGTCTTGATGCCGGAGACATGAAGTCTAATGATGCTGATAAGCTTGGAAGAAAATGTTTTATGTTTGGATTTTACCCAAAAGAAGATATGGGTTGTGCGCCGACAAGCTATTCTTATAAATCTTTTGTTAATAAAGGAATAGAACCTTATGTTGGATGTTTAACGATAGACGATGACGGAAATCCGGATTCTGTCCTTACTACTAAAGATGATTTATATGATAAGCCGGCGTTTTATACAAAAGCAATTCAGCTTAATAATTGGAAAATTCCAAAGGATTATCCTATCAGATTTTAGGAATAAAAAATTCCCCTTGTCTTGTAAGGGGAATTTTTTTTAAGATTAAACTCTGATTTATTCTTCGTAAATCCAGCCGTTTGTAAGATCAACTTTTATAGGTTTAAGCAGTCTCATATAAACAATGTCTGTTGGCGCTGCTTCAAGTTTTTCACCTTTTAAAGTAGCTCTGACAAATTTCATAAACCAGTTGCGGTTTTTGTATAACTCACCTGTTGCCGGAAAACTTGTAGTCTGGTCGTTATTAGTAGTGATTAATGAATTTTCAAGAACCAGCACTCCGTTTCTGACAAACCATTTTCCGCTTCTTACATCTAAAAGCTGGCCTTTAAAGTTTGCTTTTTCGTAAATAAGGATGAATTTGTCGTTTGTAATATAATTTTGCGGTGCAACAGCAACATATACATCACCGTCTTTTGAAGATTGGGTTGAAACATATTGTGTAAGTTTTATCGGAATAACCGCGCCTGCCGGAATTGTTCCAATGCTTCCCTGAACAGTGGCGTTTTCAATAACATAGCCTTCTCCGGTTTTCTTTCTCATTGCTTCCGCTAATTTTGCATTTGGATTAAGCTTAGCCTGTTCTCTCATATTAAATAGGATTGCGGCAACTTCGGCACGAGTTGCAGGTCTGTCCGCTTCAAGCAATGCTTTTTCGCCGGAAGGCTCAACAACAATCATTCCGAGAATTTCTGATTTGCCTGCAGCAATTAAAAAGTCCTCCGAAATAGTATCAGAATCAGCATATTTGTTTGCTAAAACTTCTCTTGCTTTTGCAGGGCTTATCTGTTCGGTGGTGAGCGCGTTAACAGCTACCGTCATAGCTTCTTCTCTTGATACCGAATCATCCGGTCTGAAGTTTGTATCTGTATTTGAATATGAAATTAATTCAAAATATAATGCTTTTTGAATTGCATCATAAGCCCAATAGTCATTTGTAATATCAGTAAAATTGACCGGTTGAGCAACTTTTGTATGCTCCTGCCCCAAAGCTTTTATCGCCATTGACGCAAATTCGGCTCTTGTAACATTTTCATCCGGTTTAAAAGTTCCGTCAGGATATCCTACAATAACCCCCTGATCAGACAATAATTGGATCTGCGAAGCCGCCCAATGATCTTTTGCCACATCAGGAAAATCAAAAGCCATTGCCGAACCAAGGCTGAAGGTGAATAATGCGGCAGATAGAAATATTTTGAATAATCTTTTCATATTCCAACTCTCCTATTTAAATAACACACTAACATGGTAACCTGAATATTTTATTTCCACAAGTTCTTAAAGAAATATTACGTAATATTTAAGCTATTCCCGGGCGCCCGATTTTTTTAATTCAGATTAAGTTTATAAAAAGACAACTAAATTCTGTGTTATACTATTCACAAGCAATTAACAGAAAAGGAGAGATAAACA
>CALUYR010000195.1 GCA_944325045.1 Candidatus Gastranaerophilales bacterium | reverse complement strand
GGAACACTGCCTTCCATAAATGGTTTAAAATCTGTATCTATGTTGTCTCCATATATAACTAAATTTTCTATTGTATTTTTAATTTTATCTTCTTTCCTTGAGCATCCAAAAACAATTACTATACTAAGTACTAGCATTAAGCCTACTATAACATATTTTTTTATCTCTTGAATCACAATATCTACCACCTTTAAATCAATCTACATTATACACTATTTTTTTCAAATTACAAGTGGAACGACTAATCCTTATCTTAAATATTTGAAATATAAATATAAAGAACTCAAGGTAAGTGAAATAAAAGTCACGAGCGCACCATATTTCAGAAAACGCATAAATGAAATAGGATGCCCTTTTGCAGCAGCAGTTTCACTGACGAGAACATTAGCTGCAGCACCGATAATGGTAAGATTTCCACCCAGACAAGCCCCGAGTGATAAAGCCCACCACATAGGATTATGTCCCGGACCGGCATACGGAATAGTTGACTGAACCTGAGAAATTAAGGGAGCCATCGTTGCTGTATACGGTATGTTATCAACAATTCCTGATAAGATTCCTGATCCCCACAAAATCAGCATTGTTGCAGCACTTAAACTGCCGTTTGTAAAATCAATTAATTTTTGTGCCAGATAACTAATTCCGCCGTTAGCCTCAAACCCGCCTATTATAATAAACAGCCCGATAAAGAAAAATATTGTAAGCCATTCAACATCTTTATAGATCTCTTTTGGTTTTTCAAAAATTAATAAAAAGCTGGCACCTGCAACTGCAAAGACATAAGCTGAAATATGAGTTATATCATGAGTAATAAAACCAAGAATTACAAGGAATAATGTAACCATAGAGCGGATCATTAAACCTTTATCAGTAATAGTCTTTGAATTATCAAGTTCTGCAACGTGTTTCATCTTATCCGGCGTTGCAGTAAGCTGCTTTCTGAACATAAAAATAAGCACACCTACAACGACAAGGAATATTAAAGTAACAATATCCGTAAGTTCAATAAGAAAATCTAAAAAGCTTAATCCTGCTTTTGCACCGATAATAATATTAGGCGGATCACCAATAAGAGTTGCGGTTCCACCGATATTTGAGGCAATAACTTCTGTTATCAAAAAAGGAATAGGATCAATTTTAAACTCATTAGCAATAACGAATGTAACCGGCATAATAAGAACAACAGTTGTTACATTATCCAAAAAAGCAGAAGCGACAGCCGTAAAAACCGCAAGCGCAAAAAGAACACGTTTTGGATGTCCTTTGGTAAATTTTAAAAGAGCAATGGCCATCCACTTAAACACACCGCTTTGGCTGGCAATATGAACGATAATCATCATCCCGACAAGAAGGAAAATAACATCAAATTCAATATAATCAAATACAGAACGAATATAACTCCCGGTCTGTGGATCCACAAAGCCTTTAAACGGCAGCAAGCCAAGCAGCATTGTAAGAGAAGCCCCTATAAGTGCGACTACTGATTTTTGGATTTTTTCAGCCGCAATAAAAATGTACGCAACAAGCAAAATCGCGCCTGAAATTATCATTCCGTGTGAAGATATAAAATTTGATAACATAATTCCCTCCTCATTTGTTTATTATACCATAAACAAAAAAGAGCAGAGGGAATTTTATTACTATAAAAAACAGTTATTCCAATGCAAGCTTGTCTGCGAGTTCAGTTTCAAGGCGTCCGTTAAGTGTTTTGCTGATTTTTTGAAGTTTTTGGGCAATCAATTCCATATTATCTGTCCAAACGAAATTTTCAGCAACATACTTTTCAGCTTTTTCAAAATCTCCATCAATTTGGATACGGACAATTTCAGCAAGCATTTCTTTTGCCGCCGGAACGACTTTTTCTATATTAACATGAATTTTACCGTCAATAATTTCATAAGCGCCGCGTTCGGCAAGATATTTATTTTGCATAACCGTACGGACTCTGTGAGCTTGAGAGTATGTTGGTTTTGACTTCAAAAAATTATCAGTAATTGTTGTAACTATAATTTCCTTACGTTGTTCTTCTGTATACATTCCCAACTCACAAAGCAGATCAACAAAAGCTAAAGAACCCATGTCCGCTTTATTTTCCTCAATAATATTTCTGTACTTGCCAAGTTTTTCACTGCCATGGCGAGGTCCGAGGGAATGCGCATTTTCATGACCAATCGTAAACCAGTGGTCAGCTTCATCAAGGTAGTATTTATGCTGATCTTTATCAAGAATTTCATCAAGTCTTTCCTGAAGCTTTTTCATATCGCTTATGAATCTTATCTGACGATGATAAACATTTCTTCTGCCCCCGCCGATTGTCAGTGAAAGTTTATCGTCATTAGGAAGATTTTCCGCAAGAGTAATCCCTCCCCTGTATTCGCCGACATCACCGGCCGCTTGAACCATATCAACATCAACCATTGTTTGTTTGGCATCAGAATCCGGTTTTATATTTTGTTCATACTCGTCTGCAAACGGCATGTTTTTAGCAAGAATCGGAAGGTATTCTTTAATCGCCATAAGCGCTTCTGTTCCTTTTTTATTAACAATTCCGACTCGCCCTCCAAGAAAATCTTTCGGAATAGGGGATATATTATGTTGATCAAGAAGTTCTTTTAATTCAGGATTTTCAACAACTGTTCCGGTCATTTCATCAGCGTAATTTTCTCTCGTAATTGTAAATTCCAAAGGAGTATCTTGCAAAGAAGCCCACTTTTTATCAGCATAAGCATCAAGCATCGGATCGGCTTTTCTAAGCGCCGCGGATTGAAGTTTTAAGTATTCATTAAAATCCGGATTTGTAGAATAAGAAGCTGCTTTATCCAATTCATCAGCGACATTATAAAAATCATCCCTAAATTTATCAACATAATCAATTCCAATAAGCTCATCACCCTCGCGCTCAACAACAGAACGCTGCGTAAGAATTGAACAAACCTTATCTGCTTTACCTTCTTTCAGCATTTTTATAAGAATGCTGTGAAACTCCTCTTTGCTCAAATCTGCCGGATAAACACCTTTTCCTGGTCTTGCCGGGACTTCTTTGGCAAGAAAAATAGGATTTGACATTGTATCTATTGCATTTATACCTTTTTGAGCATCGAATAGAATTTTGGTTAACTCAGCCTGACGGTTTCCGCTTTTAATTTCTTTCTCCAAATATTCTTTGAATGGAAGATTATCTGCGTTATCAAGCTGCATATTGATTTTTTCAATAATATTTGCCGCCCGAACCAGATGTTTTAAAGCGAGCTTATCACCATCATCTAATTCAAGATATTCCGGCGCATCAGCTTTCAGGAATTTCTTTGTCATAAGATAATCCTTATGCGTCCTCTTCTCTAACTCTTCCATTGATAAATTTAGTGTATATTCTGTCATAATAAAGCTCCTTTTCTGTTGAGGATTATAACATTTTTATGCTGAATTAGCAAGAGAAAAACTACCCGAATGTAGCAAAATACAAGGATTTTATGATTATTTTTAAATAAATTAAATTAATCTCTTGCAAAAATTCTTGTTTGAAATATAATAAATAATGTAACTAAATAACCTATGCGGAAGTAGCTCAGTTGCCCAGTGGAGCCAGCGGCGAAACGGTAGTTCAAAAAAAAGGCTCTACCAACTGAGAAAACCCGACAAAACAACTAAATAACCTATGCGGAAGTAGCTCAGTTGCCCAGTGGAGCCAGCGGCGAAACGGTAGTTCAAAAAAAAGGCTCTACCAACTGAGAAAACCCGACAAAACAACTAAATAACCTATGCGGAAGTAGCTCAGTTGCCCAGTGGAGCCAGCGGCGAAACGGTAGTTCAAAAAAAAGGCTC
>CALUYR010000194.1 GCA_944325045.1 Candidatus Gastranaerophilales bacterium | reverse complement strand
ACATGTTAAATTGTTTTTAATTTCAATCGGTGTTTTCCCTTGTCTCCCTTGAGGTTCGCTACCCCCCCCCCCCCGTATTCCGTGCTATACTTGGTTTTTCCATGATTTTACCTCCTTTTTCCTCCATTATATACTATTTTTTTATTTTTGCAAGGGGGATGGACATTGGTTCATTATTTCTTCTTTTCAATTTTACCCAATTAATCATCACTCTCTACTTTTTACACCCCTGAACCGGTTTGCCAAATATTAGTCTTGCCCCGCCCATTGGTTTCTGAAGTGTATTATTAACTCCCGATGTTATTTCACTAACGTTTTCGGTTATACATTGAACATTATTCATAGTCTGTGTAAGATTTCTCGTCGCACAGTCAATATTCCTCGTAATCCCTTGAAGGTTTTGTGATGATCTCTCAAGGTTATTCATTGTCTGATCAAGTGTTTGTTGGTTTACAGAATTATTAATCTTTAAAGACGCATTAGAAAAATTACCGCTCATAGTAGAAAAATTACCCGACGCCGTAACCAGATTAGGCCGCATTGCCCGAACAGTTTCTCTTACCTCCCCGACAAGCCCGCCAGCCTGCTTAACTGTTTCGTTAATACCTTCCATCATATCAGCCAGCCCTTGAATAAGAATGTCAAAATTCCCTTCTTCAATGTGTTTGTTGAAAAATTCATCAATATTAAGCGTAGTTTTGCCTTTGATTTGCGAGCCGTTTTTTAAAAATTCTGTACTTGCAAGCTCTGGCGACACAATATCTACATAGTCAAAATCATCCTTGTATGTTTTTATCCGCACAGAAACATTCTCGGGAATTCTAATATCATCAGGAAATAAATCTATTCTGACAAGAGTTGCTGTATAATCCTCGTTCGGCTCAACCTTTACAACCTTACCAATCCTGAACCCCTTATAAAACACCTGCATATTAGGCGGAAACGGCGCTGCCTCATCAAAAACAGCTGTTATATGAGTATTACGTAAACTGCTGATTATCATCCAAATGCTTATTAAAATTATTGCTGTAATTATTATTATTCCCAAAATCTTTAAAAAAGTTTTCATATTAACTTTATATTCAAAATTAACTCCTAAAACTATTCCCCTGCTGATTAATATGTAAATTATTCTTAATAATAGTTTTCAGTCACGCAAATTTAAAAGTTTTTAAACCTTATAAATAATGTAAGGGGAAATATTCTCGAAAATGGGTCAATTTTTTGAATCAATAAAAAATGTAAAAAATAATTATTACAAGTATGACAAATGGGAACAAGACCAGGCAGATGAACGCGCCCAAAAAGAATATCTTGCCCAAAACCTTGATATACCTGAAGATAAAGTCGAATTAACAGCTAAAAAGGCCAAAGCAGTAATCCGTGCAACAGAAATTATGGATCGCTACTCTGAAGATAACTGCGAAGATATGGAGCAAGCGACCGGGATTGCAGCGGCAATAGGACTTACCGGTGTAGCTCTGGGAGGTCCGGCAGTAACAACACGTATACAGAACTCGGTTACGAACAAAATAACAAATAAAATTAATGTTGCCAAAAAAAAACTTTTAGATCATACATTATCATCCGAAGCTAAAGGAGCACTCCTTGAAGAATTAAAATTTCTAAACCAAAGACTTCTAAAAGCCGGCAAGCAAATTCCTATATACGGAATAATAGGCAATACCCTTGTAACTCTTACAACAGCAACTGCGCTTATTCTATGGGGCAACTCACTACAGAAAAAAGCTTCCCGCATAGGCCGATATCAGGCAAAACAAAATGATTTAAAAGATATTAAAAACTTTGTAATCTATACCCCGGAACAAATTGCGCAAGCCGAAGAAATCGCTAAAAAAATTCCGGATTCCAAAGAGAGAAACGGGCTAATAAAAATTATAAAAGAATTGAACGCTGTGAGAAAAGATGAAAAGGCATATAAACAGTGGCTTGCCAATAAGGATCCGCAAGAAATCGAAAAACTTAAATCTTTAAACCTGACTCCCGAACAGCTAAAAACCGCAAATGCAGACAAAGAACTAATAGTTGATGCTGTAAAAGAAATCAACATAAAAGCAGAAGAATACTCTGAAAATATAGAAAACGCATTTGACACACTGGGCATGCTATCCTGGCTTATCGCAATTCCGGCAGGATTTGCAATAAACTCAGTCATGAAACTGTTTAAATTACCGACAAAAGTTCGTACATCTGTTTCATTTCTTGTACCATTGCTGACAAGCATAAGTCTTTCAACAAGCGGAACACTCGTGCAAAAAGAAGCCTCCCGAGTAGGCAGATATGTTGCAAGAAAAGATCTGCTTAATAATCCGGCCCGGCTTATGGCCTATTCAGACGAGGACATGCAAAAAGCTGAAAATATTAAAGCTGAAAAACAGAAAAAAACCATTTGGGAAAAAATAGCAAACAGCTTTGCATTCCTGAATAAATACCAAAAGGATACAAAAGAATATAAAAAATATAAAAAAGAAACAGCACAACAGCAGGAAAAATTACAAAAAGCATACTCACAAATATCAATAAGCCCAACTCAACGAAAAGAAGCAGAAAAGCTGCAAAAGAAAGTATTTTTAGCATTTGATGAAATAGATGAAATGTCGCAGCGCTACTCGGAAGATGTAGAAGCCGGCTGTGATATTGCAAAAAATGTTGTAGGGAATCTTTGGGGGCTTGGAGTGAGTGGAGCCACCATCTGGATGGCCATTGCTGCTGCAAAAGGGAAATTCCCAATAGCTAAAATTGCGAACACAATAACAAACCTTGGTCTCAAAAAGGATTCCACACTCCGAATAGCAGTAAACAATCTGTATAACACATTAAAAACAGATAAAAAACTTATGCACGAATTTCATCTTGCCCTAACGAGCAATAACTTGAAATACTTTTTGAAAAAAGCGAAATCAAAAGAAATACTAACAGCATTTAACAAATTAAAAAGAGAAATAAAAAATCTAAATAAAAATGGAGATAATTTATCAACAAATATATTAAGTAGGAATGACTTAAAAGAGCTGTTAAAACCGCATCTTAAAACGGGTAAGGCTGCGACTTGGGTCAGAAACCTTATAATAGAAGGAACTAATTTATGGACTTACTCGAAATTAAACAAAGTGCTGCCGGACTTAATAAAACAAACGGGGCTAAACAACTGGAAAAACTATAAAACACTAATTGGAACTGGAGTTGTAGCGGGCTTGCCAATATTGGGAATAATATTCTCAATACCATACGCATTTAACGCGTGGTTAACTAACATGCAGAAGAAGGCCGGGAAAATCGGAATAATGCAAGCGATGAATAAAATAGATGATCCACGAGTATTTGCGGACTCTGAAACAGAATCAATATCAGAAAACAATAAACCAACTGACCGTCCTGGTAAAGAAGCAGATTTTCCTGCAATAAACACGAACTTATTAACAAGAATCCGCCCACAGCAGAATAGTTTGTAGATTAAATAAATAAAAACATTTATTACAGACGAAAAAAATTTGTGGCAGGAGGCAGTAAAAATCAAACATAATAAAAATTTTTACCATTTTTCTAATAAGAGAATGAGAACCTAAAAAAAAACAAAAATTGCGGGGACTTGATTTTTGATTTTCAGCATTTAATAATGAAGAAGTTGAGAAAGATTTCTTGACGAAATGAAATAAAAAACAAGGGAACACTATCGAGCGAGAAAGCGCCAAAGGCATTTTAAACCCAAAGATAGGTAACCAAAAGCAAATAAGAAGCAGAAAAAATTAAATAACGCGGGATGGAGCAGTCTGGTAGCTCGTCGGGCTCATAAGACTCATTTAAAATTAGTTTCCTTGCTTGATAT
>CALUYR010000193.1 GCA_944325045.1 Candidatus Gastranaerophilales bacterium | reverse complement strand
ATGATTTTAATAAGATGTTTGTTAAGTTTTTTCCCAAATATCGATTGGTATAAACAGCCTTATTTTACAATACGGCAGGTAACAGATTCGTATTTAAATCTTTTCAGGAAAATTGTTCCTCCTATTGGGATGGTTGATGTATCTCCCATAATTGATATTATTTCGTTAGGAGTGATTCAAAATATCATTATTTTCCTGATCGCTATATTTTTAACATAAACTGGTTCGGAAAGAAAATTTGAGAAAGATATGAAGATAGTAATTTTTGGTGCAACGGAAGTCGGATGCCTTTTGGCAACAGAATTTTTTGAAGATCACGATATCACAATTATTGATAAGGAAGAAAACCGCAATGAAGAGTTCTCAAAACTTGATATAAGTTTTGTTGAGGGAAGTGCTTGCGATTTAAAGGTTTTGAATCAGGCGGATATAGTTAATTCAGATATTTTTATTGCTTGTACTCCTTTAGACGAGGCCAATATTGTTGCTTGTCTGTCTGCTAAAAAAATCGGCGGGATCAGAACAATTTGCTTTGTTTCAAGAGAAGAATATAAAAATACTTTATACTTTGAAAAAAATAACGGTTTATGCGGTGATTTTTTTATTGATTATATAACTTGGCCGGAGGAATTGTTAACGCAGGAAATTTTCAGAATTGTTACTGTTGCGAGTGCGCTGGATGTTGAAAATTTTGCTGACGGCAGAGCAAGGCTTCTTGAATACAAAGTTCGTCCAAATCTGCCGATTGCGGGTAAAAAAGTTATGGACTGTAAGTTTACGCAGGACACTTTGATCGTTGGAATTACGCGTGATGGTGAGCTTTTTATACCTAACGGCGATACGGTCTTGAATGTTGATGATAAACTTATTTTTATGGGAACTTCTCATTCGCTTGATATCCTTGCCGGAACTTTTTTCCATGAAAAAGAGTATGTCAAAAGTGTTGCGATTATCGGCGGCGGTACTGTAGGATTGATGCTTGCAAAAAATCTGGAAAGCCTTAAGATTAAAACAAAGGTTATCGAAACTAACTACACCCGCTGTGAATGTCTTTCTGAAGAGCTGCGGCATTCGCTGGTAATTCACGGAGATGGTACTGACCTGAAACTTTTGGACGAAGAGTCTATCGGCGAAAGTGATGTTGTTATTAGCGTTACTAATAATGATGAAAAAAATCTTCTCTGTTCACTTCTGGTAAAACAGCTCGGGGTAAAAAGGGTTATTTCAAGAGTGTCTAAAGTATTAAACATTCCGCTGTTTGAAAAAGTCGGTATTGACGTTGCAATTTCTCCTAAAAATTCTGCTATTAACGAGGTGCGTAATGATCTTGCTGAAAATGATGTCGATATTCTCGCAACTGTTGAACAAGGCAAGGGAGAAGTCCTTGAAATTATTGTTAAGCAGGAGTTTGACAGGAAAAAAGTTATGGAACTTAAGTTCCCTGCTCCCTCAATTATCGGGATTATTCAGCGCCAAAATAAAGTTATCATTCCAAAGGGGGATACTGAACTCAGGTTTAATGATGTTTTAATTATTTTTACTAAAGCGGAACATGCTGCTGTCGTTAAAGAATTTTTCAGGGTAAAGTAGATGAGATTAAGTTATATTGTTAATGCAATCAGCCTTATGATGATGTATATCAGCCTGGTACTTTTGCTGCCGGTGCTTGCGGCTGTTATCACAAAAGATTTAAATTCCGTGATGCCGTTTATTAGTGCAGCTGTTTTATCTGCCGGATTGGGGTATTTGATGAGAGAGTTGGTTTGAATGGTTTGTGGTTTAGAGTTCTTTGAGGAGATAAAAAAATCCGAGGCGTTATTTATCGTTGCTGTATCGTGGATTATTTTTGCGATAATTTCTGCTATACCGTATTTATTTTATGACTTGTCGGTTGTTGATTCTTTATTCGAGGCTATGTCAGGGATTACTACAACAGGGGCAACTATACTTTCAAATTATAATTATCCTCCTGCGTTTTTCTTTTGGAGAAGTTTAAGCCAGTGGCTTGGCGGGCTGGGGATAATAGTTTTGTTTGTTGCGGTACTTCCGCAATTTGCGGTTGCCGGCAGACAGATGTTTTTTGCCGAGACGCCGGGGCCTACGGAGGATAAGTTTACTCCGAGGGTTCGCAATACGGCTTCTATTTTATGGAAATTCTATTTTGGGCTGACTGTTCTGTTGATAATTTCTCTTATAATTGCAGGGATGCCGGTTTTTGATGCAATTTGTAATTCCATATCAACGCTTTCTGCAGGAGGTTTTTCGCCTAACGCTGAAAGTATTATGGGCTATAGAAGTCCTATACAGACTTGGCTTATCATAATATTTATGTTTTTTGCGGGGGCTAGTTTCAACTTAGAGTACAAGGTTTTTGAGAAAAGAAATCCTCTTTTATTTTTGAAGAGCGATGAATTTAAATTATATTTAAGTGTTGTGCTTGTTTCTGCTGGTATAATTTCATTAATTCTTTGTTGTGATCACACTTATAATATTTTTGATGCGATAAGACACGCTTTATTTCAGGTTATAAGCCTGATGACGTCTACCGGATCGGCAAGTGCTGATTATACAAAGTGGTCGTATTCTGCCCAGGTTATGTTGTTTATTGTTATGTTTTTCGGTTCCTGTGCAAGTTCGGCGGGCGGCGGTATTAAAATGACACGTTGGCTGCTTGTTGTTAAGTCTATGAAAAATGAAATTATAAGAATCCTTCACCCGAATGCTGTTGTGTCGGTTAAGGTCGATAATAATGTTGTTCCGCCGGAAGTTTTAAGACAGGTTGTTGTCTATGTTTTTTATTACTTTTTCATATTTGCGGTTGGGGCAATTTTGATTACGCTTATTGAGCAAAGTCAGACAGTCGGTCTTGCTTCGTCTATAACTGCGCTTGGGAATATTGGTCCGGGATTTGGTGTTAACGGGCCGATGGGGTCGTTCCAAAATGTGCATGATTTATCAAAGGTTATTATGATCATAAGCATGCTTGTCGGAAGATTAGAATTAATTCCGTTTTTAATCATGTTCCAACGCGATTTTTGGACAATAAAGGCTGAATAATTTTACGCTTTTGGAAAATTTAAAAATCCGGCCTGACAAAATAAAGGCCGGATTTTTAGTTAATATTAAGTTATAAAGTAGTGGACTATTCTACTTTTTGAATTTTTATTTGTCCGTTGTCATTTACAAAGTCAACATTTGGTTGTTGAACAGGTGTTTGGGCTCGTTCTTCCAGCTTTTTCTCATATTCAAGTTTTTTATTTCGTTCTTCTTTAACTTGTTTCATATCGTCAAATTCGTTGTATTCTTGGCGGCGGAAATTCTGTTGTTCCATTAGTTTTAACTGGGAATTTGTATTTTGCATTCCGCCAAGGTCGTTCAGCATTGTTCCGACGGGCATTGACACATCTATTGCAAGTGCTGTTGACCCCATAAGCAGGATTGATAAAATTAAAATCTTTTTCATATAAAATCTCCTTATTTTATGCTAAAAGTTACGTTTGCAACTGATGTAATTTTCTTTTCTATTGTTGTTGTATCGCTTATTCCCATGTCTGAAACATTGGTTGAATCTACCGGCGTTATTTGGAAAACGCCCATTTTTACAGATTGAATTTTCCCGACACGGTTGTTTGTTGCTTTCAGCATGGCCGAGGCGCGCTGCTTCGCGTCTTTTGTTGCTTCTTCCAGCATTTGCACCTTCATGTCAGAAAGCTTTGAGTAAAAATATGATGGTGGAAATACATTAATATCTATTCCTTTGGTTATTAAATTTGTTATATCTGTAGAGATTTCTTTAATTTTATTTACATCATTTGACCTTACAGATATTTGCTGGGAAATATTATAGTATGC
>CALUYR010000192.1 GCA_944325045.1 Candidatus Gastranaerophilales bacterium | reverse complement strand
AAAGAAAAAGTGAATAAAGAGCAAACAATTAGTAAAGTTTTATCTAACAAATTAAAGCGTAAAGTAAGAGGCGGCTGCGTCCCCAGTAAGGCTGCATTTACCCTCGCTGAGGTTTTAATCACCCTCGGCATAATCGGCGTGGTTGCCGCTTTAACTCTGCCAACTTTAATTCAGAATCAGCAGGAAAAAGAAAAAGTCGTTAGGTTAAAGAAAGCATACAGTATCCTAAACAATGCAATCCAACGTGCAATAACAGAGGATGGCCCTATTTCCAGCTGGAGCGGTATAAGTAAATCTGAATCAGCAACCAGTGACATGACCGATGAAGAAAAAGAAGAGATCTCTCAAGCTTCTGTTAATACAAGTAAAGCCTTTATGGCGCATATCAAACCATATTTAAATTTTATAAGATATTGCGTTGAAAAGGAATGCAGGATAAGTTATGAGCGCTATTCACTTGACGGAACCAGATTTTCTTCAATGAGTGAAAAGTCTATACTTTCAGACGGAACCGGTATTGTAGATTTATGGATTTATGATCCTTTATGCAAAGAAAATCTCGGCAATACAAAGGCACTCCAACACGTTTGCGGAGAAATGTTTGTGGATATAAAAGCTAATCAGAAAAAAACTAAGATTACAGGCGATACGGTATTTTTATTTTATATAACAGAATATGGTTTATACCCTATGGGGTCGGCTATGGAATATGAAAATAAATCAAAACGGCCGCCATACCCATTCTCTAAATATTGTAATATTTCAAGAAAACATTCTTCAAACGGCTACGGCTGTACGGCCTGGGTTTTGGAAAATGAAAATATGGATTACAAAAAATGTTCTGACTTAAGCTGGAGCGGAAAAAGAAAGTGTAAATAAGCATTATAAAAAACGCCCCGCGTGCGGGGCGTTTTTTATTGAAACCAATCGGTTTATTATGATAATCTATTCAATGTTGAGATTATCCATGGCCTGAAGCTGTTTTTTCTTTATGTTGTGCATAACTGCATCAACAAGAAGTTCATAGGATTTCATATTCTCAATATTGGGAAATTCCTCCTTTAATTGTTCTCTGACCATTGCTTCCAGCCGTCGTTCGTCAGAATTTGTTTGTATATCTTCTACTCCGCTAATCATTTTTATATAATCGGCAGATGTTTTATCCACTGTTTTGTTAGCATAATTTAACCATCTAAGCCGCGGACTGATAGTTTCCTTTAATTGTTTTACTAATTTTAAATTTTTTAATCGGTCTAACATTTCCTACCTCTGCTTTGATTAGCGTTTTATCATTTTGTACTATTTTAAAGTGTACTGAAAAAAATAATTTACTTTTTTACAAAAAATGTTAACAAACTTTTACAATAAAATAAATTATAGCTTAGAAAAGTCTGTAAGTTATTCATATTTTCTATTCAGTAAAGTTAAGAGCGCAAGGCGGTTCTCTTTAACCTTTTCATCTTTATCCATAACCAAGACGTCCGTAAAGAATTTTTCAACTGACGGATTAATCTCAATTAGAGATTCAAGATATTTGTTATAATCTATATTATCTTCAATTGTATTAATTTGGTCAAGAAGCATTTTTTCGGCAGGATCTTTGAACAGATTTTTATCAACTGTCTTGGTTGAATCTTCTTTAAGTATTCTTAACACTCTGTTTGCACTTTCCAACAGTGCCGGGTTGTCAAGATTCGCAACCGTTTCAACTCTCTTGATATAATCAGGGATATTTTCAAGCGGATTTTTGTTTGAAGCGCAAGCTTCAAGGACATTTTTCGGATATTTTTCGAATAAGAATATTATCATTCTTTGAACGATAAAGTCACAAATTTCGCCTGAAATTTTACCGGATAATCTGTTTATACTTGAACCTGCTGCATTTTTAACTTTTTCAAGTACGTTACCGTCACCGGTTTTTATCGGGAGCAGCAGCAGTGTTTTTATAATTAAATCATTGATATCTATATTAAGGTTATTCGCCAAAACAGTTCTTATTATGCCGAGCGCTGCACGTCTTACGCCAAGCGGGTCGGAAGATCCGGTCGGTTTTTTCCCTTCTGCAAAGACTGCGCATATTGTGTCTATTTTGTCTGCAATTCCGACAATTTGGCCTTCTATTCCTCTTGCGGTTTCGCTTTCTGCGTTAAGAGGGAAGTAATGTTCTTTTATCCCTTCACAAACCTGGTTATCCTCGCCTGATACTCTTGCGTAGTCGGCACCGATAAATCCTTGCAGTTCTGTAAATTCAAATACCAGCTGGGTTGTCAAATCCGCTTTGCAAAGAAGTGCTGTTCTTTCGATAGTTTGGGAATTAGTTATTCCTAAAGATTTTGCAATATCTTTTGATAATGCAATAATCCGCTGGGTTTTATCGTAAACAGATCCCATTCCTTTTTGGAACGTTATTCCTTTAAGGTCTTGAACATAGTCTGCTAGAGGCTTTTTGGTGTCCTCATTAAAGAAAAATACGGCATCATCAAGGCGGGCTTTTATTACGCGTACATTCCCGGCTTTAATATTGGCAAATTCATCGCCTATGTAGTTTGTTATTGTAATAAACTTATTAATAAGTTTGCCGTCTTTATGGAGGGCAAAATATCTTTGATGAACAGCCATGACTGTTACTGTAACTTCTTCCGGAATTTCGAGATATTTCGGATCAAATTCGCAGACAACAGCTACCGGATATTCTGTTATATACGTAACTTCTTCAAGTAAATCATCTGTATAATAAGGAACTGCTCCCAACTTATCGGCTTCTTCTTTTGCTTTATCAATGATCATTTGCCGGCGTTCGTTTTGATCAACGATTACGCAGCAATTGCGCATAATTTCTATATAATCGTCAGGCTGGCCTATTACTGCATTTTGTTGGGCAAATCTATGGCCGCGGGATATGTTGGAGGATTCTTTATCAATAATTTTTATTTTAATTTCTTCTTTATCTAATATTGAAACTATCCATCTTATCGGGCGGGAAAATTTTTCATCATTGCAGCCCCATCTCATAAAATGAGAACCTTGGAGTTTAAGTACAATAGACGGGACATTTTCCTGCAAGAGTTCTTTAATTGATTTTCCTTTTATAACGATTTTGGCATGCACATAACCGTCTTGGATATATAAATTGTCTTTGGTGAGTCCGTTTTTACGGGCAAAGCCTTCTCCTGCTTTAGTTAAATTACCGTTTTCGTCATAAGCGGCTTTGGCGATAGGGCCTTTTATAATTTTTTCTTCATCCGGGCTTTTATCCACCAGTCCTGAAACTATTACTGCAAGACGTCTTGGCGTTGCATATACATCTACTTTTTCATAAGCTGATTTAGTATTGTTTAAAAAGTTTTCAAATCCGTTTTTCAACTGCTCAATTGCTTGAGGGATAAATTTATACGGCAGTTCTTCCGTTCCAATTTCCAATAAATATTTGCTCATTTATCTCACCTGTTAATATCTCATAAATCTTAAACAAATTATAAATAAAGCAAGCTTTAATGTAAAGCAATTATTAAGCAGGCTTAAAGGAAGGGGGCTCAAAAGTTTAGTATTTCTTAATTTGACCTACTTACTTCCTCTTTCTATGAGCTAAAGCAAAAAGAAAGCGAGACCGGGTGGTTGCCCAAGCAGTTATGTCATCCTGAACTTGATTCAGGATCTTGCCACCGAAACATTATACCGACTATGGAAAAAAATTAACAATATACCCTCTGCGTCCTGCCCAGCGCAGCGTCATGTAAGAGGGGACTACGTCCCCCAAAAAGAAAGCAACCCCAGAAACTGAAGAATAAAAAAATTTTGCCCTTGACTTGAAATTTGAAAAAAATAGTTTATAATGTAGAAAAAAGGAGGTAAAGTCATGGAAA
>CALUYR010000191.1 GCA_944325045.1 Candidatus Gastranaerophilales bacterium | reverse complement strand
ACAGCGTAGCGTCATGGTGAAGTGGCTCAGCCACATCCCTTGTCTCCCTTGAGGTTCGTTACCCCCCCCCCCCGTATTCCGTGCTATACTTGACTTTTCCATAACTTTACCTCCTTTTTCTCCATTATAAACTATTTTTTTATTTTTGCAAGGGGGCGGACAATGCGTAAGCGTGCCCTCCAAAATGGAATTTAGATTTCATCAAATTTTCTCAAGCAGACTGCTTTGTGCTAAAATGTTAATATGAAAAATTTAAACACTTCTTTAGACAATCTAAAAAAAGAATATCGTGAGATTTTTACTGTTGCTGCGCGGGAAATTAATGAACAGGTAAATAAAATAAAGCCGGCAGAAATTCCAAACGGAAACCTATTTGAACAATACGAAGAAAATTCCCCCGGAAAAAACTGGCAAAAAGAAGTTCTAAAACTTTTAAACGGAGAAATTTCAAGGGAAATTTTCCGAAAACTCAACGAAATTTTAGCTTACAGAACAAAATTTAACTGCGCAAGATGTGCAACCTGCTGTAAATTAGCTTGCAGTGAATTTTCACCTGAAGAATTGAAGCAAAAAGCACAAAACGGAGATAACTTTGCAAAACAGTTTACAAGTATATTTGTTCCGTACAAATCTAAAGAAGAAGCCGCAAAAGTTTATCCTGAATATATAAAATTGCTGGAGGATAATAAAGAAGATAAGGTCTATTTTTATCATTGCCCGAAATTAACTGCAGATAACCAATGTCCGGATTACGAAAACCGTCCGCAAATATGCCGTGATTTTCCGGACAACCCGCTAAGCATACTGCCTCTTGCCTGCGGATATAACAAATGGAAAGAAGAAATACAACCTATTGCGCTTATGCTGCATGCGATGATAGAAATTGTAGAATTTTATTCTGATAAACTTAAAAAATTGATATGATAATATTGTTTTAAGTAATTGAGCATGCAATAATCAAATTATGGAAATATTATCAGGACTAAACCAGGCAGAAATAGAAAAAATAACAGACGCACTTAACGCCTCAAAATTTCGGGCAAGACAGATTCACAACTGGATCTACTTAAAATCTGTTTCATCAATTGATGAAATGACTGATTTATCAGTAAAATTCCGGGAAGAACTCAAGTCCGTTGCAGCGGTAACTGATGTTAAGATTAAAGCCAAACAGGTAAGCAGTGACGGAACAATAAAATATCTGCTGGAATTTTCTGACGGGGAATGCGTTGAGACTGTACTTATGCGGTTTGACAACAGAGCAAATCTTACCGCGTGCGTAAGCTCCCAGGTCGGATGCGCTGTTAACTGTTCATTTTGCGCCACAGGAAAACGAGGTTTTATAAGAAATCTTACAGCCAAAGAAATTATTGAACAAGTTCTGACAATTCAGCGCGATACCGGATTAAAGGTAACAAACGTTGTGTTTATGGGCCAGGGAGAACCGCTCCTGAACCTTGAAAACGTACTCAGAGCCATGGAAATTTTCAATGAAGATTTTCAAATCGGGGCAAGACGCCTGACGGTTTCAACCAGCGGAATAATCCCGCAAATTAACAAACTTGCAGAGTTTAACATGCAATCAACACTTGCAATTTCACTTCACGCACCAAACCATAATATTCGCCGGAAAATTATGAAAATTGAAGATAAGTACAATATGGCGGACCTTAAAACTTCCTTAAAAAATTACGTAGATAAGACAGGAAGAAGGATTACCATTGAGTACCTTCTTATAAAAGATGTTAATGACACCGTGGAAAATGCCAAAGAACTGGCATATTATCTTAGCGATATCAAGTGCAATATTAACCTTATCCCATACAACCCTACTGAACAAAATGATTACAAGCGGCCGTCAAATAATTCTGTTATGAAATTCAAATACTTGCTTGAGCATTCAGGGAAAAAAGTTACCGTAAGACTTGAAAGAGGTGCTGATATCGACGCGGCCTGCGGACAATTAAAAGGGAAAGTCTGCTAATCCGGCTTTATTAATAAAAGGTTTAATCAAAAAGACTTTTCACATAATGCAAAGTATGCATTGTCGTTCTGGATATAACTTTTTTTAAACTTCCGCTATCCTTCTTAACATAAACATCAAAGTTCCCGTAAGGCCTCGGGCCGGTAGAAATTCTCAAGCGTGTCATATCAATATATGAGATTCTTTTCAGGTCAAAATCGGAATTCTTGTTATTTACATCAAGATAACCGTTATTTTTAACTTTTACAAACCGGACTCCGCCGCGTTCAAGTTCGTCTGCCGTAAGCTTTGTTGTGTCACCATCGCTTTCGAGATTATATAAAGGCTCAAAAAGCGAACTTTTTTTACCGGAACAGCCCAGCAGATTCTTATATGAATACCCCGAACCGCTTTTAAGCATCATATAATATTTTACCCCGTCAACCTTCATTATAAACGGATCACAGCTTGTGTACGCCCCAAAAGCCGGAGTACTTAGGTTAGTATATATTGCAGGTACTCCGGTCTGGATAGTAAAAAACCTTGACTCCGCAAAGGCTGGGAGATTTAAAACTGTTATACTCAAAAATACAAAAAGAACTTTTAACATAAAAACACCTTAATTATTTAACGATATTATCATGAAAAAAGTTCTTTTGATTAAAATCAGAAGATAAAATTAGTAACCTAAAACCTTAAATGGGTAATCCTTAGGAATTTTCCAACCATTAAGCTGAATTAATGCCGTACAGTATGCAGCTTTCTTGGATCCCTCAGATGTACATCCCAAATAGCCAGATTCAGATCCATCTGCACAACTTATATTCCCGGATAAAAGTGTTTCACGCTTCCCGTCCCAGCACCATTTATAGGGCTCCATTCCGCGGTCTAAATGATATTTAAATCTTGTATATTGTAGAACACTTCCTTGAATATAGCCGCCATCGCCAGCCGGCATATATATAAATAAAAATCTGCATCTGCCGCCTGCATCACTTAATGCTTCACATTTTTCAGGATTTATTGTATAAAACACCCAATCTGTCATTGCATTTGTATGCTGAGCTTTCAGCGCTGAACCATCTTTAAAATAAAATATTGGTAAATTTTCTTTATCATACTTTATATCAACAGTAGGCATATTGGGGGCAATATATTTTTTCCACCACTTTTCCACCTCTGATGAGCCTTGAATTACTTCCCCCGTATCAGGGTCAGTTTCATAGCTGTTGCTGCTCTGGTACCAGTATTTTTTATCTCCGTATTGTACTTCTGCAAGCTTTATTGCCTGATTTATTGTTGTATAAAATTTGGCAAGTTTTGTTTCTACAACTTTATTCTGGTATTTCTGAATTATTGTCGGAAGTGTCATCGCTGCAACCACGCCGATTATGCCGAGGGTGATTAAAACCTCAGCGAGGGTAAAAGCAACCCTACGAGGCGAGAGATAGAATGGCGAAAAAACTTCGGCTAAAGTAAACGCGGCCTTGCGGGGGGCGCGGTTCCCTCTTACATGACGCTTTAATTTGTCAGATAAAACTTTACTAATTGTTTGTATTTTATTCACTTTTTCTTTTTTAGGGCAGGAAAAAAGAAAAAGTGAACCGAAAAAGAAAAACTTGCTGTTTATTTTCAACGCCTTATGGCGTTGATTTGATTGATTAATAGACTGAAATGCTTCCGCATTTCCACTCTTTTGCTCACTATCGCGCTCAATTCCTTCGCGCACGTTCGCTTTAATTATCTCTCTATTATGAAGGAATGTTTGTTCAGAATACTTGCACAACAATAGTCCTTCGGTTGTGGGTTCGATGTGAATGTGGTTAATAAGGCTTTCGGTTATGCTTCCCATGTCGCGGTGGCAAGATCCTGAAATAAATTCAGGATGACATGTTAAATTGTTTTCAACATCAATCGGCGGTTTCCCTTGTCTCCCTTGAGGTTCGCTACCCCCCC
>CALUYR010000190.1 GCA_944325045.1 Candidatus Gastranaerophilales bacterium | reverse complement strand
CTGGATTGCGATAATACCGATTGATAAAAGTTCTTCATATTCCAGCATGTGTGAAGGAATACGGTGATATTCGACTAGTGCCACCTTCTGCACTAAATCTATATACTCTCTGATTTTACTTTTATTATCTTGCATAATCATGATTAAAAAATAGACTATAATGTTTCTTAATTAATATTACTCTGTTTTTGTTTATTTTTCAAGTTGTAAACAAAAAGTAAAATTTCAGCAACTGCTTTATACAATTCCGGCGGGATTTGCTGGTTCAAATCGACCATTCGGAACAATGCTCTTGCGACCGGCGGGTTTTCGATTACAGGAACGCCATGTTCTCTTGCAATGCTAATAATTTTCTTAGCAATAAGTTCTGTTCCCTTTGCAACAAGCATGGGAGATTCCATCTCTTCTGAGTTATACTTAAGTGCACAGGCAACGTGTATTGGGTTCGTTACAACAAAATCCGCGTCAGGCACTGCATCCATCATTCCTCTTTGCAGCATTTGCATACGGCGTTGGCGCAGTGCTGCTTTTACATTCGGATCCCCCTCACTATTTTTAAATTCATCTTTTATTTCTTTAAAGGACATTTTCTGGTCTTTTAAAAATTTCCATTTTGTAACCCCGTAGTCAGCGGCCGCTATAACCAAAAACGCGATACATGCTTTGAAAATAAATTCGGTAACAAGTTTTCCAAACTCGATTAAAACAGCAAAGTTGTTGTCGATTGCTGCAAGCATAAGAATATTTTCGATATGATCTTTGTAAACCATCCAGCCGATGTAGCCAAGAAGTACAACTTTGATAATATTTTTGAAAAGCTCAAACAGTGTTTTAATTGACATAATATTCTTGAAATATTTAGTCGGGTTAAGTTTGTCCAATTTGGGAACAAGCGGCGCAATTGCGACGAGCGGGCCTACTTGGATAAAATCTGCAAGTATTGCGACAAGCCAGGCAACAAAAAGTATCGGACCGATTATCAAAACCGCTGTTTTAACTGTTACTGTAAAAATGTACGTTAGTCCGATTTTTTCTACGTGAGCGTTTGGAATTTGCTCGTACATAAGGGTAAAGAGTTGAGCAATCTGGCTCCACACAAACGGTGCAAGGCCAAATATAACAGAAAAAAGAACAAGCAGTGACACTGCCATTGAAAAATCTTTTGATTTTACGACCTGGCCTTCTTTTCGGGCTTGTTCCAATTTTCGGGGAGTTGCATCATATTGCTTATCCTCATCACCCATAAGCAGCTTTCCTTTCCAATTGAATTATAGCATAAAAGCTGTTTCTTATATAATGCTAAAACTCTATAAATCAATTAGTAAACCTGCAAATTATGCTTGAGCAAGATATTAGACAAGAATTTTAGTTAGATAAGTTTTGTAACAATTTGGATGAAATACTTAAAGTTTTTTTCACAGCAGACCGTCAAATAATATACGAATTTATTAGGAGACAGGAAGATGTATGAAGAACTGAAAAATGACGGGATAATCGTTGAATTAAAGGACTTGGTTGATAAAGCTGAAGAATTTAAAAGTGATCTTGACTGTTACTGTGAATTTATGCGGGAATCTTTTTTATCCACATCAGGTGTAAACTAGTCAGAACAATATAGGCATATAGGGAATACAATTTCTTAAAAGAATTTCATATATTTTAGATATGAAGATAATAATTGTCGGCGGGGTTGCAGCCGGAGCAAAAGCAGCCGCAAAAGCAAGAAGGAATCTTGCTGATGGTGAAATAATTCTTTATACAGACGATACACATATTTCTTATTCAGCCTGCGGAATTCCTTATTTTATAGAAGGAAATTTTGATGATTACAGAACACTGCTGGTTCGATCGCCCGAAGAATTTGAAGCAAGCGGAGTTAAAATAAGGCTCCGGCATAAGGTTACAAAAATTCTGCCTGAATGCAAACAAATACTTGTTCAGGATTTGTCCAAGAATAACGCATTTCTTGATTCGTACGACAAACTTATAATTGCAACAGGCGCAAGTCCGATTATACCGCCAATAAAAAACAATTGTTTCAAGCATATTTACACTGTCAGGAAAATTGAAGATGCAATAAATATAAAAAGACAAATGGAAAATTCAAAGCGTGCACTGATTGTCGGCGGTGGGTACATTGGTCTTGAAATGCTTGAAGCATTTGTAAAAAACAATATTTACACTACATTAGTCGAACGAAGCGGCTATCTTATGTCTGTTTTAGATGAAGATATCTCCGCTTCTGTAAAAGAGCAGCTTGATATGATAAGTGAAGGTAAGTTTGAACTTGTTACATCAGATTCCGTAACAGAATTTTGCGGAGACATTGACGGTGTTACAAGTGCTGAAACAGCAAACGGGAGAATAATAGACTGTGATATAGCAGTTATATGCGCCGGCGTAAGGCCAAATGTTGATATTGCAGCCGATGCAGGAATTAAACTTGGTGAAACCGGAGCAATTAAAGTTAACAAAAGAATGGAAACTTCTATTGCTGATATTTATGCCTGCGGAGATTGCTCAGAAGAAAATTCAATAATAACAAATACGCCCGTTTGGATGCCTCTTGGATCCAACGCAAACAAAGAAGGCAGGTGTGCCGCAATAAATGCTTGCGGAGGTCACGATGAATTTGAAGGAGTGCTTTCGTCTGCTGTTACCAGATGTTTAAAGTTTACAATTTCCATGACCGGACTTACGGAAAAAGCTGCTCATAAACTTAATATTGAAACTGTTTCAGCAACTGTAACAAAATACGATAAGGTCGGTTATATGCCTGATGCGAGAAATATTACCATCAAACTTGTTGCCGATAAAAAAAGCGGAAAACTTTTAGGAGGTCAGGCGATCGGTGCCGGCGACAGCGACAAAAGAATTAATACTCTTGCAACAGCACTGTTTGCAGGGTTGACAGTAAAAGAATTTCAACGAAATGACCTTACTTATGCGCCTCCGTTTTCACCGACAATTGATCCGCTTATTAATGCCGCACAAATTTTGTCGGCAAAGCTTGAAAAAGAAACAGCTGTTAATAATAATATTTCTTAAATAATGTTTACATTTCAGCAAAATTTTTTTTGTCTGTACATTATAATACTAGTGAAAAGTGTGCAGAAAGGTTTGCTATGATAAATAAAATAAATAATGTGGTTCAGTTTAAAGGCCTTGTTTTCAGCCCTAACCTGAGTGATGAGCAGATAGCGGAAGCCAAAGAAACATTCAGTCATCATCAAAAAGCATTAAAACAATTAGAGCGTGATTACGACTGTGATATTCTCGTTTTGAACAACGTTGCAGAACCGGATGAAAACCGTTGGCTTAAGGAGCATTGTAATGTTTATAACTTAATCAGACGCGGTGAGGACTACTCTGATCAGATAGGGGCTGACTGTGATACGTGGTGGCGCGGTGACGTCCTTGGATACAGTAATTTTACTCCGCTTCAAATGTTTTGCAAAGCATATAACAGATTTTTAAAGAAATTCCCGGAAAAATTTCCGAAATATACTGACTATGCCTGCACAGTTTACGCTGAACCCGGAACCCCTTATGCAAAAGTTTACAACCAATTTGTAGACCGCAACAAAATGATTATTGAAAAACTAAATAAACGTATATCTGACGAAAACTATAAAATATAATGATTTTACCGGTAATACACAATAAATTTTTTATAAGCAAACCAGTTTACTCAGCAACTACAATACCCCGCCTATCATTTAGCGGAATCGGGCCGGAACAAGATACTTTTGTCAAAAGTATTCCTTCTAATAACGAATATCTTGAAACAACGCATAAGAATATCCAAAAACATCTTGACGTTATAACCCCGCAAGATGTTTCACAAATTATCACAAGAATTAAGCTGCAGTTCCCGGAATTAACCAAAGATGAAATCTTAAGGCTGCTTAACAGACTGTCAGCCTATAGCAGCTATAATTCTATTA
>CALUYR010000189.1 GCA_944325045.1 Candidatus Gastranaerophilales bacterium | reverse complement strand
ATATGATGTGAAAATACTCTAAGTTCATTCAGCTGTTTTGTTGTCGGCGAAATCCGGTTCCCTTGAAACAATATTTGCGGTGTTGTTCTGCATATATTTTCTATTCTCATTGTTTCTCCGTAATTTTGTTAGGGTTGCCTAACAAAATTATTTTATTATACTAAAAAAATTTTGTCAATATATAATTGTGAAGTTCTTGATGTAAAGATTTAAAACTGCTATAATAATTTTATGAGAAAATATTTTTACAGAGCGGTTAAAGATAAAAAAGAACTTGTAACAGGATATGTTGAGGCAGAAAGTCCGGCAGAAGCAAAAGAGAAAGTTAAGCTTTTAGGTTTCGCACCTGCAGGAATATATGAAGAAGAGTTCTCCAAGCCTAAACAGGTTACAAATGTTTCGAAATTGTCTGCAAGACATTTAAAATTGGGCGAGAAAATTTCATTTACATCGGAACTTCAGATGCTGCTTAGTTCAGGAATTTCTCCATTGGAATCTCTTGAGACAATTTCCAGGCATTCTCCAAGCAAAAATGTTTCTCTTTTTGCTTCTGACTTTGAGGATAAAATTAAGAAGGGGCAGACTTTATCCGAAGCAATGGAGCCTTATTCTGAAACTTTAGGGAATATATATATTTCTCTTTGCAGGACAGGTGAAGAATCCGGTTCGTTAAGCACAACCCTTTCTTATCTGACAAGCCTTTTGAAAAAACAAGATGACTTAAAATCTAAATATATTCAAATGTCAATATATCCTTCTGTTTTAGTAATAGTTATGATCGGAATGTTTTTTCTGTTCGGGGGATTTCTTTTCCCGCGGTTTATAGAAATATGTAATATTAGTCCCGATGACGTTCCTTTTATGGCAAAAATTCTTATTGACAGTGTTAATTTTATATATCATTATTGGCTTGTACTATTGTTGGGTGCCGGCGGCCTTTCTTATGCAATACATCTCAGCGTCGGGTTCAAAAAGTTTCGGCGCGGGATAAGCTCATTTTTACTTTCAATTCCAAAACTTTGTGATTGTATACGCTATATGGTGCTTTCCCACTATATGTCGGTTCTCCATGTTGCTTATGAAGCCGGAGTACCAATTATTAAGTCTTTAAAACTTGCAGAGGATACTATTTCAAATGATATAATAAAAGATCAGGCAATTGAAGTGTCACAATATGTTGATAAAGGTGAAAATCTGGCCGAGGCTTTTTATAAATCTAAACTTTTGCCCGGAGTATTATTGTCTATGGTTGCAACAGGTGAAAAAACCGGGAAACTGGGACAAATGTTTAGAGATTGCGCGCTCGGCATTGAAAAAAAACTTGATGCTGCAATAAATGCTTTAAGCAAAGCTTTTGAACCGGCACTTCTCATTGTAATTGGGTTTGGGGTTGCGTATCTTGCAATTGCATTTATGCAGATGTATGCCGGCGCTTTGGAAACAATTATGTAGATTGCTTTATTTACATATCGGCTTGATCGTGCTATAATCCGTTTATGATTGAATTGCTTGTATTATATGTGCTAACCAGACGTGAATTTACCATGTATGGTATTTCAAAGGAAATTGAAGCAAAATTTTCTTGTTATACCCGTCCCAGTTTTGGCGCATTAAAGCCCGCGTTGAGGCGTTTGGAGGCAAATGGATTTATTTCTTCAAAAAAAGTTATATCTGAAGGCGGAAAGCTTTCTGTATACTATTCTATTGAAAAAAACGGAGAAAAAGAGCTTCGGCATCTTTTGGGTGAAAAATTAAGCGACAATCCTTTACAGTTTATTTCAAACGCCAAAATTAAGCTTTCTCTGGCCGGGATATTAAATAAAGATGAACGTGCCGGGCTTTTTCTTCATTTGAAAACGCTGGCATTGACCTTTAAGCTTTCTGCCGAGCGGATTTTGAATGATGAGTATACAGAAAAAGATTTTTATCAAAAAATACTGTTAGACAATTCAATTGTTGAATATTCAAATCTGATAGCTGTATTAGAAGGATTCGAAAAAGATAATGAGCGCAATAGTTAATAAAGTTATTGAAGGTTCTATTGCCGAAGAACTTGAAATTGAAGCTGGTGACGAGATCGTTTCTATTGATCAAAATGTCATGAGCGATATGATAGATTATAACTTTCTTTGTAAAGCAGATCTGCTAACTCTTGAAGTAAAGAAAAGAAGCGGTGAAATCGAGGAAATCGAGATTGAAAAGGATTATGATGAAGATCTTGGGATTATATTTGAGAGTGCTGTTTTTGACAGGATAAAGCCTTGTTTGAATCATTGCATATTTTGTTTTGTTGACCAGCAGCCAAAAGGATTGAGAGACAGTTTATACGTAAAAGATGACGATTACAGACTTTCATATCTTCAGGGCACCTATATAACACTGACAAACCTGACAGAAAAGGATAAGGAAAGAATTGCGCGCATGCAGCTCGGCCCGTTTTACGTGTCAGTGCATACAACAAACCCGGATCTGCGTGTAAAGATGCTTCGAAATCCCAACGCCGGCAAAGCTTTAGATAATCTAAAATGGTTCAGGAAACATAAAATTCCGTTTCATGCCCAAATAGTATTGTGCCCCGGTCTTAACGACGGAGCTGAACTTGAGAGAACATTATCTGACCTTGCTGAATTGAAAAATACAGTACTTTCTGTTGCAATAGTTCCGGTCGGAATTACACGATTCAGGGATGAGGAGTTAAAACAGGTCGATAAAAATTGTGCACTCCAAACAATAGAAATAGCTTCAAAGTATAAAAAAGTCTGCTGTTCAGATGAATTTTTCTTAATTGCTGATAAGCCTTTACCGCCTGCAAAATATTACGGTAATTTTTCGCAACTTGAGGATGGCGTTGGATCTATAAGATATTTACTTGAGGACTTTAAATCTATAGTTTTGCCTAAAAAGATTAATAAGCCGTTAAAAGCTATTTTTGCCACGTCATCAGCTGCAAGATGCGCCATTGGGCAAATCTGTCTGGAACTTACTAAAATAAAAAATTTTACACCGGAAGTACTTGAGGTAAAATCTGCTTACTGGGGGCAGAACATAACTGTTGCCGGCCTTATTACAACGGAAGATCTTATCAATTCATTAGCCGGCAAAGAGGCGGACTTTGTCGTAATCCCTTCTGTAATGTTAAGACCGTATAGCGAGGATTTTCTTGACGGAAGGACGCTTTCTTATGTCAGAGAAAAAACAGGGAAAGAGTTTTTTGTTATACAAAATATCTATTCGATGAGAGAATTGGTCGAATATCTGGAAAATCTTTAATAAAAGGATTTTTTAGCAGTATTATACGAAAATTTGTAATCGTTGGCGGTTAATTAAGTTCGTTAGTTTTGTATGCGAAGTAGCCTTCGTAACTATAACTTGCATCTATTCCTTTAATATAAACTTCTCTGTCATTTATATCATCTGTTAATGCTTGTTTTAGAAGTTCTCTGATTTCAATATTTTTAATCGGGCTGCGTTCCATTGCGAGTAAATAGTCATTCCGGTCAATTTTGTTCCAATCAATTACTTTTCCGATTTCTTTTTTAAGGATTACGTCAAGCCATATACGGGTACTTCGGCCGTTTCCTTCTCTAAATGGGTGTGCAACGTTCATTTCAACATATTTTTCGATAATTTCTTCGAATGATGATTGCGGCATTTTATCAATATATTCTAATGCTTGATTTAAGTACATAACCGGTGCAAATCTGAAATTACCTTTAGCAATGTTAATATTTCTTATTTCACCTGCAAAGTAATAAATTTCATCAAACAAATACTTATGGATTTTAGATAATGTTTCAAACGTACCAGGCACAAAAGAATCAAGAAGTCCGTTTTCAAACAATTCGAGTGCTTTTTTCTTACTTATTTTTTCTTCTTGTCTTGCAAGTTCAGTTGAATCTGCAATACCAAATTTATTTTCTAAAACCATATTCTACCTTTCTATATAATTA
>CALUYR010000188.1 GCA_944325045.1 Candidatus Gastranaerophilales bacterium | reverse complement strand
AATGGTGGTGCTGATCCGCAGCCTAAAGGAAATGGGGGGAATAGTTCCAACGACCTGAATGGTGGTGCTGATCCGCAACCTAAAGGAAATGGTGGGAACAGCCCGGACGACCTGAATGGCGGTGCTGATTCTCTGCCTAAAGGGAAAGGAGATAAGACAGATCCAGCCGCCCCGAAAGCAGATATTCCTGAAAAAATTATGACTCCAATAGAAAGATACACAAGCTTTGCCGAAAGATTGGATACCCAAATAGACAATGATATAAGTCAAGCATATACCGATTACCTATACATAGACACATATTCATATTCTACGCCAAATAACGGGCTCAATAACGGAATAAGAAAACGAGCAAGACGGTATAAAAAAGATTTTATAACATACCTTAAGCAATATGATAATGATGACCGAATAAAAGTAAAAGGTAATACAGTAACCCTAAATTGGTACAGCGGACATCCTCGCTTAATTTATACATTTGAGGATAATTTGAACGGAGAACTGATATCAATAAAAGAATGCCCTAAAGATAAAAAAGGCAAGTACAGAATCCTAACATTTAACCCTAAAAAATATACAGAAGAAAAAAATATACATTATCTTGAAAAAATAGAATTTTTTGACGCCCAAACCGACAAACTTGAAAAAAGTATAACAATATCGGATGACAGATCAAGTCACCGTGCAGTAATAATGAATCCAGAGACCGAAAGACCTAGAATTATTCTAAGCAGGACAACAGAACCGGATCATTTTTATTACGAATTAACAAAATACGACAAAACAAGCGGAAAACCAATTTTAAAACTGAATACAAAAACTAATACATTATCAGAAGATGCTAAATAGGTTTTATACCTACCTTGACTATGAGATATATTCTTTGTATTCTTTAGATAGGGATTTGATTATGGGAGAATTTCATGGAAGATAATAATGGGATTAAAAATTTTTCGACTGCACAGTTTTTAAACTTTTGTTTAGGCTTTTTTGGCCTGCAGTTTGCCTGGCAGATGAGAATAATACTATCCGGACCGGTAACGGAAAGCTTAGGAGCATCACCTTTTTTGTACGGATTAATCTGGCTTGCCGGGCCATTCACCGGAATGGTAGTACAGCCTATAGTCGGAGCATTAAGCGACAAGACAAAATCTCCTTTTGGCAGAAGAAGGCCATATCTTTTAGGAGGCGCATTAATAGCTTCAATAGCGCTGTGGATTTTCCCGAATTCGGGTTCAGCGGCAAGTGCAATACATAACATAACCGGAATAAATCTTCCGCCACTTACGGCATTGCTAATTGCAGCAATAATGATCTGGATAATAGATGCCTGCGTAAATATTGCCCAAGGGCCATACAGAGCACTAATTCCGGATGTAGTACCAGCAGAACAGCACTCTCTTGCAAATTCTTACATAAGTCTTGCCATAGGGTTAGGATCTGTTGTTGCAGCCGGCACAGCACCGTTTTTAAAGTGGGCGTTTGATTATCAGATGTCAATACCTGCACAGTTTATAATGGCAGCGCTGGCGTTTACTCTTGGTATGCTATGGACTTGTATCACAATAAAAGAAAAATCAACACAAAATATTGATATAAAAAATAAGGAAGAAAAAAACGAAGAAGAAAATACTTCATTCTGGCAGTCTTTGAAAGAATTTTTTGCACTTTCCCCGGAAGTCTCAAAAATTTGTTTAATGCAATTTTTTACGTGGATCGGGACAATGTGTATGATGATATTTTTTACACAATATTCTGTGCATACGGTTTTTGGAGTTCCGGATATGACTACTGTAGACGGATTTACCGCAAAGTTATACGAAAATGCGACCCTTACGGGAACAAACTTTTCATCTGTATGTTTTGCAATATTTAATTTAGTATGCTTTATAGTAGCAATACCAATAGGAATTTTGTCTGCAAAATTCGGGAATAAAAAAGTGCATATTATATCAATGGTTTCAATGATATTTGCATATTTAGGGATGGCATTATCAAAGAACTTGTATATAGTCGCAGCAATGATGGGGCTTGCCGGAATAGGATGGGCAAGTATTTGTGCATTACCGTTTGCAATGCTTTCCCGCTATATTAAAAAGGGAACAGAAGGTTCCGTAATGGGTATTTTTAACATATTTATAGCCGGGCCGCAGGTCTTTGTATGTACACTTGTAGCCTGGATAATCTCTAAATGCGAATTTTCTGTAGAAAACAATCTGGTAAATTACCACTGGGAATACACTTTTTATATAGGCGCATTAAGTCTTTTACTGGCAACAATAGTTGCTAAGACGGTTAAAGAAAAATAATAACATCAAAAATAGACAAAGAAAGAATAAACATGCCGGAAACAACAAATCAGAAAAAGAAAATATTATTAATTTACCCGCCATCACCGGTAATGAACCGTGAGGATAGATGCCAGCAGCCTACAAAAGAACTGCTGGTAATCCCGCCGCTGCCGCCAAGCGACTTAATGTATCTGGCAGCGGTTGCAGAGCAGTGCGGATTGGAAGCAAAAATTGCCGACTACAGCTTGGGCGGCGACTTTGAAGCTGATCTGAAAGAATTTCAACCAGATTATCTACTTGTAAATGTTGCAACGCCAACATTCAAAAGTGACATAGGAGCATTTACAGTTGCAAAAGAAATCTGCCCGAATGTTATTACAATTGCAAAGGGCGCGGCATTTTTAACCGTTGCATTTGAAGTAATGTACTTTGCCAAAGATCTTGATTACATTATATACGGAGAAGCCGAAGAAACGCTAAAAGAACTGCTTGAAAACAAAAATCCTGCAGATATTTTAGGAATATATTACCGGGATGATATCCGTGTAAAATTTACCGGCGCAAGACCTTTTATAGAGGATTTAGATAAACTGCCTTTTCCTGCAAGGCATTTAGTTGATAACAATATATACAGACGACCTGACAACAATAAAGTTCAGGCAGTAATCAAAGTATCCAGAGGCTGTCCGTTTCATTGCTTTTTCTGCCTTGCGACCCCGACAGCCGGTGCCAAAGTAAGAAAGCGTTCTCCGGAAAACATTGTCCGGGAAATAAAAGAATGTGTTGAAAAGTATGGTATTAATAACTTTTTATTCTGGTCTGATATATTCAACATTGATAAAGACTGGGTAATGAAGTTATGCCGGTTGATAATTGATAACGGACTTAATATAACCTGGTCTGCAAATACAAGAGCAGATACTGCAGATGAAGAGATGGCTGAAATGATGTACAAAGCCGGCTGCCGGCTTGTAAGCATCGGTGTTGAGAGCGGTTCGCAGGAAATGCTTGATCATATAGGGAAAAAAATTACCCTTGACGATGTCCGGCTTACAGTAAAAATATTTAAAAAATTCGGAATAAAAATATATAACTACTTTGTGATCGGGCTTCCGTGGGAAACAGAAGAAACCGTTGAAGATACTATAGATTTTGCAATAGAACTAGACAGTGATTTTATAAGTTTCTACACTGCAACCCCGCTGCCGGGAACTAAATTTTATGAATACGCAAAAGAGCATAATTTAATAGATTCAGACACGTCATTTAAGAGTGCATATTTTTATCCAGCGGTAAACACTCATTATTTTACAAAATAACTAGTATTTAATCTTCATAAATGTGCATTGAAAAAATTCTATCTGCGGCCTTCATATATATTAAAAATGCTTTTGAAGATCAAGTCATATACAGAATTTAAGAACTATTTCAGTGCGGGGCTGAATCTTCTGCTAAGGCGTTAACCACTCTGAACAGTTGTATGTAGGGAGGAGAAGCAATCATCCAGCTCAGAGGGAAGAAGGAAGGCAAAAAAAAAAGCCCAACCTGGTAACAGCAGAGATATTTAAGAAGTTGCAGGCTGAACAAGCCTGAGTTTTTATTCTTGCGATAAATATGGTGGGAGGCATAATGTATTTGGTTTTGGATATTCCTGTCGGTTCTTCGTCTC
>CALUYR010000187.1 GCA_944325045.1 Candidatus Gastranaerophilales bacterium | reverse complement strand
TCGCAATCGCCAGCCCGACAGAAACTCCAAGTGTTAAATCATGAGAAGCTGACAAAAATGTCGCCATCCCTTCAGGGAAGTTATGAACACAAATCGCCACAGCTGTCAGCAAACCTGCACGCTTAATTCTGTGTTCAGCACAAACAACATCATCACGATGAATAAATTCTTCTTCATTTATATGGTCAGGAATAAAGTAATCAATAAGAATAGCTGTAACAATACCAATTATAAAACCGCTGTATACCACCCATTCATGCTTCCCGGGGAAGCTTTGCCGAAGCATCTCACTTGCAGAAGGTATAATATCCGTAAATGAAAGAAATATCATAACCCCAGCTGAAAAACCAAGCCCAACTGACAAAGCTTTAAGATTATCTTTTTTTAATACAAAGGCAAAAACTGAACCTATAGCAGTTGCCAATCCTGCCAAAAATGTTATCAAAAGAGCTATCGCATAATTATGGGGCATTTCTTAATCCTTTATATTTTCCAATAATGATATTAGCACAAAAAAAATTTTTATAAAATTATTCCTTAACTCCTCCTTGCATAATATCATTTATGAAATATTTTTTACCGAGCAAGAAAACGCCGACAACAGGAATAGTACAAATAACAGAACAAGCTAAAAGTTCGCCCCACAGCGTAATTTCCCTGAAACTTCCTTTAAATATTGCAAGACCGACTGGTAAAGTCCGCATACTGTCGGAATTAGTGACAATAAGCGGCCACATAAAGCTGTTCCAGGCAGTAACAAAAGTAAACAAAGAAAGAGTTACAACTGTCGGAAGCGCAAGAGGAAGGGCTATTTTAAAAAAGCTTTCAAACAAATTGCACCCGTCTATTTTTCCTGCTTCCTCCAACTCTTTTGGAAATCCTAAAAAATACTGCCTCATCAGGAAGATTCCAAAACCGCCGAACATACCGGGAAGGATTAACGCTGAATAACTGTCTATCAAATGCAATTGCCGCATTAAAAAGAAAAGCGGGATAATATTTACCTGAGGAGGCACAAGCATTGTAACCAAGACAATTAAGAACAATATATTCCGCCCGGGGAATTTTAATCTTGCAAAAGCATACCCGGCCATTGATGCGAAGATTACCTGCCCGATAGTCGTAAACAGTGCAACTACAAGGCTGTTAAAAAAATACCGGGACAATGGTATTTGCTTAAATACATTTTCATAGTTTGATAAAGTTAATCCTTTATAAAAAAAGCTGCCGGCTTGAGAAAATATCGCGTTATTATGAACAAATGACAGATTAAGCATAACAAAAAAAGGATACAACATACTTGCTGCCATAAGAATTAAAATCAAATAACCAAAATATAAAGGAAGCTTTTTCATAAAATAATTTTATAATAAAAATAACGCCGAAGATAATAAAATTTTACCGCAGCTGATCCCGTTAAAAATTATTTAACAAGACTTTCTAAATATTCTTTGTTAAAATCAAATGTATCTTTAGTCGCGACAATGGAGTAAACAGGCTTACCGGCAAAGACATTCTGTGCCGCATTGTATATATCGTCTACATTAATTGTATCTATTAAATCAAGGTACTGATTTTCCCTCAATACACCGTAATAGGAATCTAATCCGGCCATAAGAGTATCGGTTTTTCCGGCTGGCCGCTCGTTAGCAGATAAAATTGCATTTTTTAATGCCAGTTTTGCACTATTCAGTTCCTGCCGGCTTACCCCGGTATTCCTAATATTTTCAACATGCTGCTTAAATCCGTTAATTGATTTTTGCAAATTATCAAAACTTTTTTCTCCGGTTTCCTTATTATCAGTAGTAGTGCCGATTGCAAGCGCCAACACTCCGGTATTTCCTTCACTTCTTAATACAGAGCGAACAGAATATGCCAGTTTTTGTTTTTCCCTTAAGTCATTAAAAAGCCGTGAAGAAGGGCCGCCGCCAAGAATTATATTCAACAATTCAACGGCAACACTGTCCTTAAGATTCCCGTTATCTTTAAACTTATAAGCCATAACTATTTTGGCCTGGCTTTTACTATCAATTTCGCTAAAAAGTTTAGTTTCAGCCTGCGGGGTGAAGTTATTATTTATTTCATACGTGTATGGTTTCACACTCTTAAAGCTTGAAATACCGGCAAAAACTTTGTTTCTAAGCCCGGAATTTTCCTTGAACGGCGCAGAAATAACAACTCGCCCTTGGGAGTTAGCCATAATATCTGAGTACAATTTCGAGACATCGGAAAGAGTTAAGCTATCCAGACCTTTTAAAATTTCCTCTTCGGTAAAATTTATTCCCTTAAAAAGTTCCGGTGACAGTTTTTTCCAAGGAGATTTTTCACTTCTTGAAATATTATCCTTCAAATTACTTACGGCTTCATCAAAAGCTTCTTTAGTAAAACGCGGGTTTTGGATAACCTCTTTTACAGATTCAACAGCCTTATCAAAATCTTTAGCCTCGAATGTTGAGTATGCATATATTCCCTGAACGCCTGATGAAACTCCGGCATTCACACCATTTTTTTCCCTCTCACGCAAAATGACATCTAGTGTTTTATTCATAGAACCCTCATCGGAAAGTATCGTATTCAAAACACAGTATGCAGCAGGATTTGAACACTCAACCGGCTTTAATGTTTCAAAATTAATTGACATAACAGACGTAGGATAAGGGCTTTCATTCAAAACTACTCTGAAATTATTCTGAAGATTATATTGCTTTACATTGTCCGGGTTAACTGCATGCTTTTTCAATGCCCCTGTAAATGTTAAATCTTTAGTTTTATTGTAATTTTCCATTATAGATTTTTCATCAGCCCCGCCTGGATGCAGAACTGTTATTGCGGTTTTATTAAGGTTGAAAAATTCTTTTGCAGCTTTTTGCAAATCTTCAGGGGTCATCTCATCTATAATTTTTTCATATTCATTCAGAGAACTTATATTATCCTCAAGCATTGCCGTTCCGATAAAATTGTTAATTGCAAAGGAAGATTCGAACATTTCCGAAAAATCTTTTTTTAATTCGCGCTTAATAATCTCAAGTTCTTCAGATGAAATCTTATTATTTTGACGTTTCTGAATTTGTTTATAAATAATCTTAATCATTTTTTCAACATTATCTTCGTTCACGTCAGCCATAATCATCAATGCACGAGGCGAATCAGGTTTGGTTTGAATTTTTTCACCAGTGCATTCAACATCCGCATTAAGAGATTTAAACAACGATTGAGCATCACTTGTTTCAAACATAAGGCGTGACAAAGCTTCTGCATAAATTCTTCCTTTGGTGTCGTTATTAGCAGGGCCTGCAAAACCCATAGTTATATATGGGGTCTTTGTTTTATCGGAAATTATATCCTGACGGATTGTTTTGTTAAGAGGCGTTATTTTTTCATAATATCTGGTCTGCGGAATATTTTTTGATGATGAAAAATATTTTGACATCAGCTTCATAACACCTTCAGGTTCAACTTCTCCGGATACTACAGTTACCATATTTGCCGGATAGTAATTATTATTGAAATAATTTACAACATCTTCCCGGTTTAAGTTTGTTATATTGTCTGTAGTACCTGCGATCACGTCATTTGAGGTGGTATTTATATTAAATAATGCTTTAAGTGTTTTATTATAAGCAATATTTTCTGGATTAGAAGTAATCATATTTATTTCGGAATTAACTATTCCTTTTTCTTTCTCAAGCATTTCGACTGCAAATCGCGGTGTTTCCAGCATTGAGGCATGTATTTTTATTTTTTTCTCAAGATCACCATCGTTAAGCAAATGCGATGAAATAAAATAATTTGTTTCAGCCAATCCCGTACTAGCGTTGGTATTTGCACCCATTTGATCGGTTGTTTTGAAAAACTCACCGGCTTCAAGACCTTCTGAACCGTTAAAGAGGTTGTGTTCTATATAATGACTGATCCCTCTGATATTATCATTTTCATTCATTAAACCCATATAAACATAAGATTTCAAAACAGAATCAACGTCCGTAAGAAATACCAACCCTCTGAGCAAAGATCGAAGC
>CALUYR010000186.1 GCA_944325045.1 Candidatus Gastranaerophilales bacterium | reverse complement strand
ATTCCATATCTGAATTTGGGTTTTCTTTGTCCGAACTCTGAATAAGCGCGTCAAAGCCTATAATCCGCGGTTTTGAGTACTTATCCAGATATTCCATTATATGTCCGTAATATTCGCGCGGCCACGGCCATCTGTGGTAGGAAATAGATTTATCATCAATTGCAATTATTACTATTTGATCTGAGCCTTTTTTGACGGCCGAAAAATATTTTGTCATAAAGTTGTATGCAAACGGCTCAAGAAATGACCATGATAATATTGTCACTACGATCGCCAAGAATAAAAGCAGAAAGAATGACTTTATAAAAAATCCTTTTGATTTAAGTATTTTCATGATTTAGTTTTATCCCTTTTTGTTTATGATATAATAAATTTATAAAAAAGGACAATATATGAACAAAAGTTTAATAGATATACTTGGTGAGGAAAAACTACTTCCTATAATCAGAAGCAAAAGTGCCGCAGAAGTCATTGATACGGCTAAAGCCCTTGTTGACGGCGGGGCTAAAATTATGGAAATAAATGTGGAGTCTGTCGAAATTTACAATGCAATAAAAGAAGTCTCAAAATTTGCGCATGTCTGTGCCGGAGGGATAATAACTTCTCTTCAGGCTGATGCTGCGCTGGCTTCCGGTGCAGAAATTTTTTCTTCCCCTATTTTTCAGATGAATCTTGTTAAAATTTCTAAGGATAGAGAAATCCCGTTTATTGCAGGCGCTTCTACTGCTAACGAGGCTTATAATGTCTGGAAAGCCCGTATTCCTCTTATTAAACTTTATCCTGTTACTGCTATGGGAGGAGTACTGTATGTGGAGGATCTTTTAAGACCAATGCCTTTTTTAAAAGTTTTGCCTCAGGGGAATGTAAAGTTAAATGAAGTTTCATCATATATTAATGCAGGTGCTTTTGCAGTCGGTGTGGGGCGCGATTTGTATGAAGGGCATTCTTACCCGGAAATTACAAAGCGCGTAAAAAATATTTTAGCGGAATTGAAAGGATAATATGAGCGATACACTTGATATTGTTACCTTGGGTGAATGTTTGATTGAACTTTCAAGCGACAGAAGCCTCAGCTGCACGGAATGCCTCCACAAATATTACGGGGGTGATGTGCTTGTGTCTGCGGTTACTGCAGCAAGGCTCGGGGCTAAGGTCGGTTTTATCAGCAGAATTTCCGATGATCAGTTTAAAGATTTTCTTATGGAATCCTGGCGGAAAGAGGGTATTGATATCTCTCAGGTTAAATTCGCTGAGGAACACAACGGGTTGTATTTTATCACTTATAACTGTAATGAAAAAGAAATAATTTTTTACAGGAAAAAAATTGCTCCTTCCAAGCTTTCGATAGACGATATTTCGGAAGAGTATATATCAAATTCAAGAATTGCTTACGCATCCGGTATTACCCAATCGCTTTCGCTTTCTGCTAAAGAAGCGGTTGCTAAATTTTATGATGTTGCTAAAAAAAATAATGTTATGACTGCCTATGATCCGAATTATTCTGTCCGGATTAATACTCCAGAAAGTGCCAAAGAAAATTTCGCTGAGGTTATAGGAAATGTTGATATACTCTTTATGAGTACAAAATACGATACAAACAGTATTCTTGAACTTGATTCTATTGAAAATATCATGAAAAAAATATGGGATATCGGTGTAAGTATTATTGTTCTTAAGTCAAGCGAAAAAGGCGGATATTACACAGGTTATAACGGGAACATAGATTTTACGGAATTTTATACAAAAGATGTTGTTGATACAACTTGTTCAGGCGATGCCTTTAACGGAGCTTTTTTATATGGAATTACCCACGGTTATACGCCGATTGAAGCTTCAAAACTCGCTTGCATGACTGCCGGGTTGCAGGCTAAAGGTATCGGGGCAGTAAAATCTGTTCCTTATGCTGAGGAAGTATTCAAAATTTTAAAGAAAGGTTCAAATTAATATCGTGGCAAAAGTTTTGTTATCAGGCTATTACGGTTATGAAAATTTTGGCGATGAGGCTATTCTTGCGGTCATAATTGACCACCTTCAACGGCTTGGAGCTGATATTACTGTAATATCACACAACCCTGCTGCAACTGCAGGGGCTTACGGCGTTAAGTCTGTTAAAAATTTCAGTCTGTTTCAGCTGATTAACGCCATATATAGCTGTGATATTCTTATTTCAGGAGGAGGAAGCCTGCTGCAGGATGTTACGAGTATAAAAAGTCTTTTGTATTACAGCTTCATAATTTGGTTAGCAAAACTTTGTAAAAAAAAGGTTATTATTTTTGCCCAGGGGATTGGCCCACTGCAAAAGGATTTTTCCAAAAAACTGGTTCGCAGTCTGCTTGCAAAATGTGATCTTGTTACTGTCAGAGACATTAAGAGCAGAGAGTTTTTGCAAAATGCAGGTATTACGGCTGAACTTGTGTCTGACCCGGTTTTTTCCGTTGACCTGCCGCGCAGTAGAACAGAAAATATTGTTGGCATTCAGCTCCGTGCATTTAAAACTCTTAATGAGGAATTTTTGTTTAACCTTGCAAAGCAGGTTGCAATTGATTTCGGCGATAAGAAAATTGAACTTTATGTTTTTCAGAAGGCATTGGATCTGGATATTTGCCTGACATTTGAAAAAATGCTCAAAGCAATTGACCCGAATATTCAAACTGAAATCATTCATTCGCTTTCGAAAAATGATATTATAATTAAAATCTCAAGGCTTGAGTATATGATTGCAATGCGTTTTCATGCAGTACTTGTTGCTATCAAAACCGGCGTTAAAACTCTTGCCATAAATTATGATGCTAAAGTTGCAAAACTCGCTTATGAAGCTTTTCTTCCGCTTTTGACAATTTCAGTTGACGAGGATTTTGCAACTGCTTTTGATAAGATGAAAAAGCTTAATTCCGACGAACTTTTAGATTTCGCAAATTCTAAAAAATTTGAATGGGCTTTGTTTGATCCTCTGCTTAGATAAAATTGATTGGTATTCTATGCGCGGCCGTATAAGTTGTAATATGTTTCAGCTGCAATTTCTTTTGCGTCCTGATTTTTTGCAAGGTTTTTCAAACCTTCAAGAATTTCCTCACGGGTAATTGTTCCGTCATACTTGCCGTCATTTGCAGAATCAAGTATTGCCAGCATGCCTGCTATTTCTTTCCAGTCAAGCTTTTTATCCCTTATTACGTCTAATTTTTCGAAAACTTTTCCGCCTTCTGCCCGTAGTTTTTTTCTGTCTTGCTCCGAGCTTTGGGCAGTAGCAAATTGTGATTCATAATATTTGCTGAATTCTTCCTTGGAAATCTTTCCGCTCTTGTCGCCGGTGTTTGTTTTATAGTCAAGAAATCCGATAAATGATTTCGCAAAATTATTCAAAAAATTTCTATATTTTAGTTGTAAATTTATAGTTTCTTCATCTGTTTTATCAGGCTTCCTGTCCAAGTTGACCCATTTGTCTGTAACAAATTGGGTATCATTCTGGTAAACCAAATTCCGTCCAAGAGATGTGTCCTGACTTTTACTAACTCTTCCGGCGCCTCTTTCGTCAAAGTAAGTTTTGTAACCAGGCGTGTAATGTTCCATCTGATACAAATCATAAGGATAGCAGCTTATAGTTGGATAGTAATAAAAAGGTGGTCTTAAAAATCCCCAGCCGAATACTCCCGGACAAAAATGTCTGCGGCTTAACAAATCTGCTGTCAGGCATATTGCTGCTGTGTCTTTAAAAAATTCAGGAAGTCTTGAGGCGACTCCGTTCCAATACTCTGATCCCATCTTTTTGTCCTCTTTATATATATAAAATATATCGTTCAAGGATTATTGATTATTTATTGGAGTTTATTTACAAAAGTTTATAAAATAATTTTTGTATTGTGATTGACAAGCAGATTTATTTTTAATAAAATAATAAATGTGCTTATAGTATTGGCTATAGAGTATTTATTTAAAAAAAATTTTTAGCCCTTGTGGCGGAATCGGTAGACGCGTTGGACTTAAAATCCAATCGGGGCTCAACCTCGGTGCCAGTTCAAGTCTG
>CALUYR010000185.1 GCA_944325045.1 Candidatus Gastranaerophilales bacterium | reverse complement strand
TTTCTTTTTTCTTTTTAGTAAATTCAAGAATATTTTCATGCGCTTTTTCAAGGTTTCGCTTAATATCAAAGAATCGGACTTTTACGATTTGGCTTTCGAGTCCTTGTTTTTCTTCTCGTAATTTTTGATATTTGATCGCAACTTCCCGTTCTTCTTTAAGTTGTTCAAGCATGTTATCAATTTCTGCAAGAATGACATTTGAGCGTTCTACTCTTTGTTCGACATCTGCAAGTTCGCCTGTTGCCTGGTCTATTCTTCTGTCGAAATCTGCAATTCCGGCAATCTCGTCGATAATTTTTCGTCTGTTTTTGGGAGTACAGTTAGTAATCCCCTGAACATCACCTTGCATCATGACATTATAGCTGTTTGGGGTGACATTATATTTTTCAAGTATTGCATGAACATTAGACAGTGTTGTTACGCTGTCGTTGACGTAATATGTGCTGGCATAGCCTTGTGTTGACTTTCTTATTCGCCGCCCGATGCTTAAATCCTCCCCGTTTTCCATATCTCCGAATGTTACTTTTACAAATGCCTCATTCCTTTTTGTGTATGTCGATATAAAATGGGAAAGATTTTCTGCTCTAAGTTCGCTTGCGTTAGCCAATCCTAATGCAAAAAGAATACTGTCAATTATATTACTTTTCCCGGATCCGTTCGGCCCTGAAACCGTAGTAAACCCTTTTAGCAGGGGAATTTCGGACTTATTTGCAAATGACTTAAAATTATCTATTTCTAACTGTTTTATGTACATATTTTACCTAATCATAATCTTGTATATTAATTAGACACTATTTTTTTGCTTATGTCAAACGGGTTAACAAATTGTTAAACTTGGATATCTGCCAGTTGTTTCCGGGGCTGAAACAGTGAAATTGCCGTTAGTTTTTTCAGGGTTAATGTTTTTGTTCGCAGTGTTATTGGGAACTTGTAATATTTTGAAAATTTTGTAAAGTATAGAAAGAACCAGATCAGATATTAAGCCGGATAAAAGTTTCCGGGCATATAGTAGTAGAAAATCCATTTGAGGTATGGGTTTTAACAGAGGAGAAACAGTAATGACAAAACCTACAAACCCTAATATTGTTATCCCTGAGGGATTTGCGATAAGCGGGCAAAAAGAGGATTTTACACCAGACAAAATCCAAAACGGGTTTGACCCGATCGACCCTGACGTATTAGCCGGGGACAATTTAAACAAGTTTATAGACGACACCTATAAGGGCTTACACTATTCCATGTCCGGAGTGAGTGATTTATACAAGGGGGCTGTACTGTATGATTCAGCTGAAAGTTATACGGCATCCTCACTGGTTTTTTCAGTCTCTGACGATGGTGTTGTAAGTCTGTACAGATCATTGACAGATAACAACGCAGGCAACTCTTTGACAGACGGAACGAAGTGGGAGAAGGTGAGCCTAGGCGGAAGCGGAATGAGTATTGGAACTCTATTTGCGAATTTTGCGACGGGTTCGTATGTACCGGAGAATGCGCTGCCTTGCGATGGAAGCGAATATTCAAATAGCCAGTTTCCGTCATTGTGGAGCGATTATCTGACGGGTTCAACGCCAAAGCTATTGACTTGCACCTATGAAGAATATCAGGCGGAAATAACGGAATACGGGAACTGTGCTAAATTTGCGGTAGATACATCAGCAAATAAATTTAAAGTACCGACAATAAAAGACGGAACATTTCTTCAGCAGGCCAAGAGCGATACAGAATTAGGAAAATCCTACAGCGCCGGTCTGCCGAATATAGAAGGAAGCACATCCCAAATATCGACAGATTATACATCAGATATTTGGGGAGCCGGCGGAGCTTTTTATAAAAACGCAACATACCCAAATCTGGGCGCCTTAAATACAACCGGCCGCTATGCTTATAGTTTGGGATTTGACGCAAGCGGGTCATCAGAAATTTATGGAAACTCAGCAACAGTACAGCCTGAAGCAATAGCATTACGCTGGTTTGTGGTAGTAGCAAACAGTTCAGAAAATGAAAGCGCAATGGATTGGAGCGCCTGGTCAAGCGGTCTTACCGGCAAGGCAAATACATCGGCGAATAATTTTACAAGTGATGGGGAAAGTTATCTATCGGGCTTAAGCATGCCCTCCTCAAACTATGTAGATTTAACATTAGGAGCAAGCGGCAGCATTTATACTGCGCCAGCTACCGGATATGCTTGTTTACAATCCTCACAACCAAACACTACTGCTACAATCATGACAAAAACGAGTACAAGCATTAACAAAGGTGCCGGAGGTACCGGAACCTGCGTTGTAGGTGTTGTCTTAAAGATTTCAGTTCCGGTGCAAAAAGGCCAGCAGTTTCAAATTACGTATACGAATTCAGCAAATTTATCAATATATTTTGTATACGCGGAAGGTGAGGAGGTAAGTTCATAATGTATTACATAGAAGAAAACAATAAGATAGTTCTATTTGATGAAGAAAGAGAAAAATTGGTTAAAACGTTAGTATTTATGCCTCAGTATAGGGGCTTAGAGATAAAAGAAACAGAGCGTCCGATAGAGAATTTCGAATTTGCTGATACCGAGGAGTACGCGCAAGCAAAAGCAGCCGCGGAAAGAATGCGTAAAGACTTGTTAAATTTGACGAAAGCGGATGTTTTGCTGGCGTTGTATTCGGATAAAGGAATAACCCCAGAGGATATAAAGTCGATGTTAAAGGACAATACGGCAGCTTTAATCAAGTTTGATTATGCAAGTTCATACTATCGAGGAGATGAGGTCGTAAACGCCCTTGGCCTTGCGCTTGGTTATACTTCAGAGGAGATGGATTATTTGTTTGAGAATAAGAAGTTCCCTGAAAAGGCATCAGAACCAGTAGAACCATCCGAGCCGGCAGATGATGACAGTGATAGTGACTGCGATAATGATCCAGAGGCAGAAGAAGCATAATGCCTGTATTGCCGGAACAACAACAAGATGAAACCTCTAATTACAAAATAAAACCGTCATAACGGAATTATAACGGTTTTGAAATTTTATTGATTGGTTTCAGGGTAGAAGTGAAGTCCTAAGGAAGTTGTATTTCTTTAGGACCTTTCCCTATGTTGATATTATTACTATTTTTTTAAATTGTCAAGTGCTGTAAAGAAGCTTAATAGTCCGTTGACAACAGACAAACTGTAGATATTGTTGTAAGATGAATTTTGAGAAAGCTTCTGCTCTCTCTCCGGTAACCCCGGACTAGTTAAGAGGACTAAGGCGGGCGGGGAGATGAGAGAAAATGTTATTTTTCACGGTTTGCAAAGTCACGGTAATTTATTGACAAAAGATTTTTAACAGTAATACTAGAGTATATGAGAATTGTTAATAATTTGACGGCCGGTACAAAAATCTGTTTTTGTAATTCTGGCATTTCTAATAAACAGAAAAATAGCATTAGTTTTAAACAAAATTCAATCCAGAAAGGTGCGAGTACTGCAGGTGCATGGTTTGGTTTTGGTATCGGGCTGGATTTTATTTCAAGGAAATTGCATTTTGCAAAATCCCCGACTAAAAATTCCATAATAATAAATGGAATTTTGGGGTTAGGCGCAGGCGGTTATACTGCCTTTAAATCTCTAAAGGATAAAGCATAAGTACTGCTGTTTTAAATTCCGTTTCGTTTGTGGTTGTGGCTTCAAAAAAAAATAGGGCTTCAGCCCTACTGTGTAATTATCATTAGTTATGGGTTAATGATAGTGTATTTGTTATTTTATAAGATGTTTACTTATCATCCTTAAATATCTTTGGCATTGTTGAATTTTATCATAGCCAAGCAGAGAGCCAAGTATGAAATCCTGCTCCGGGGTATATTTATTTAATTTAGGCTGATTAAAGGACTTAATTACGTTTACGGAATCCTGATTTCCGAAGAATACGTTAATTTTTTTGTCGTCAACGTCTTGTACTAAGTATGGTATATTTTCACGTTGTAATCTGCTTTCTATCACATCTTTGTTAGCAGTTTTTTCTGTTGTAAGGATGAGGTTTCTTAATCCTTTTTTATATTCGTAT
>CALUYR010000184.1 GCA_944325045.1 Candidatus Gastranaerophilales bacterium | reverse complement strand
AAGCTGTAGGATGTAGTGTTTACTCTCGAAAATGCTTCAGCGAATAAAAAAACCGACATTTATAATCAAATTAATAGTATGAATTATGAGGATTATTTAAAAAAATATTTTATAGGCGATAAAATTCTTGCTTATGATGAACTAAATTATGACACAAGCCTTTATTCATTATCAGACTATCTTAAAAATAACAGTAATTACAGAATATATCATACGCTTGATGACTATCTTGTAACCCCACAGCAGCTTGCTGCGCTAAAAAAATACTCAGGGGATAAATCAATTTTTCTGAACAACGGGTCACACCTCGGTTTTATGTACAGAGAAGAATTTATTAATGCGTTGATAGATGATATAACAAATCTTAACGGCAACAAAAATTTAATTACAATAATAAATACACCAAGAGAGCCCAGAAAGCTTAAAGTTAAAAAAAAGCTGTACAAAGAATCTTATTAGTGCTAACTTGAAATAAGATAAAATTACGGAGAATAAATTGTTCAGCAGAGAAGAAATAATAGAAATACTTAACAAACCTGCAGAAGAAATTTTTACCCTTGCCGACAAAATTCGCCAAGAACAGGTTGGAAATGAAGTTCATTTAAGAGGTCTGATTGAATTTTCAAATATTTGTAAAAGACAGTGCAAGTATTGCGGCTTACGCTGCGAAAACAAAGGAATATCCAGATACCGAATGACACCGGACGAAATAATCTTATGCGCTCGAAATGCTGCTGAAGCAGGATACAAAACCGTAGTTCTCCAATCCGGAGAGGACGAATACTATTCAAGAGATATTTTATGTAAAATTATTTCTGAAATAAAAAAGCTCAACATCGCAGTAACTCTTAGCGTCGGAGAAAAAAGTTTTGAGGATTACCAAGCATATAGAGAAAGCGGAGCAGACAGGTATTTATTAAGAATTGAAACCACAGACAGAAATTTATACCAAAGAATGCATCCCGGAGCTGACATAAATAACAGGATCAGATGTCTTGAAAATCTGCGGGAACTCGGGTATGAAGTCGGAACCGGATGTCTTGTCGGACTTCCGGGGCAGACACTCGAATCACTGGCGGACGATATTTTATTTTTTAAAGAAATCAATGCAGACATGATCGGGATAGGCCCGCTTATACCACACCCTGACACGCCATTGAAAAACTGTAATGCCGGCAGTCTTAAAATTGCTCTGAAAGTTATTGCGATTACAAGGATTATGCTTGGAAATATAAATATCCCGGCAACAACCGCAATGGAAACACTTGATCCTGATGGAAGAATGTTGGCTTTAAAAAGCGGAGCAAACGTAATTATGCCAAACGTTACGCCGGTTATTTACAAAGATAAATACGAAATCTACCCTAATAAAATAAGTTTTAGCGAAAATGCCAGCCAGAGCCGCCAATTTGTTGAGGAAATACTAAAAAAAGCAGGAAGAAGTATCGCGAACGATTACGGATTCAGGAAACGCTAAATTGAGAGAACGTCTTGCTTTCGGCTGAACTTTTATTGGCCCGGAAGTATGTTTGATGTACAATTGAGTTATGACGACCGACGCAAGAATAAAATGGACAATGTTTGTAATCATTGCAGTGGGAAATTTCATTGCAATGCTGGATTCTACAACCGTAAATCTCGCCTTATATCCGATGGCAGTTGATCTTGGCGTTACAATGGGACAAATCCAATGGGTAATGGTTGCATACATGCTCGTGCTTACAGTGTTTCTTCCTTTTTTCGGAAAACTCGGCGATATATTTCCGAAAAATAAATTATACACAACTGGCTACCTGACATTTGCGGCCGGAGCATTCTTAAGCATGCTCGCACCTAACTATTTTTCGCTGATTGCATTCAGATGCATAGAAGCGCTTGGTGCATCTATTATGCTTTCAAATGCCCAGGCAATCATCGCAATGATTTTCCAGAGGGAGAACCGCGGCAAAGCCCTGGGACTTAACGGCTGTATCGTTGCAATAGGCGGAATGAGCGGCCCTGCACTCGGAGGATTGTTAATAAATTATTTTGGCTGGCATTCGGTATTTTTTCCTTGTATACCGGTCGCTTTACTTGGGGCAATATATAGCTGGAAAATGCTTCCTGTTTATGTAAAACACAGAACTCTTAAATTCGATTACAAGGGATTTATTTATTTTACAATAAGCTTATTTGCCCTGCTTCTTGCGATATCAGAAGGATACAAATGGGGATGGACATCTATAAAAATTATCATTTTAGGGATAATAACATTATTTTTTGGCTGTTTGTTTTACATACGAGACCATAAAATAAGTTATCCGCTGATAAATTTTTCTATATTCCACATCCGGCCATTTACATTCGGGAACCTCGGCGTTATGACCTCATACATGGCCATGTACACAAACAGTATACTTCTGCCTTTTTACCTCCAGGAAGTTTTAAAACTTAATGCACTTATTTCCGGCTGCCTTATACTGCCATATTCTGTAACTCTCGCTTTCGTAGCCCCGATAAGCGGAAGGCTTTCCGGCAAATACGGAAGCCGCTATTTAACAATTGCCGGGCCGATTGTTTATATTATAGCACTTTTGTTGTTTACAACTTTTGATAAGGAAACCCGATTTTGGGAAATTGTTTTAGCCTCAGGAATTATGGGAATAGGAAACGGATTATTCCAGTCACCTTCAAACAATGCAATTATGACAAGCGTTTCAAAGGAAGAAATTGGAGTTGCCTCAGGAATACTTGCGCTTTCAAGAAACCTCGGGAACATTTTAGGTGTTGCAGTCACAATTACGCTGTTTGAAACGTTCAGAGAATTTTATATTAACAACGGTCAAATCTATGACACTGCATTTCTTAACTCTTACCATACAACAATGATATTTGGAATTTTATTCGGGCTTGCCTGTTTAATTTTTGCATATATAGCTTATAAGCCTGATAAGTCATAAATTATTGCATAGCCTTAACCCAATTTTTATAATCTTTGTAACCTGAAGAAATAGCCTTCTGATCACTTAGCGGATCAGAAAATTGGAGGAGATTTTTATCAGGGAACTTTCCGGTAATTAACGGTTCAAGAAATCCTTTAGAATAAAAACGCGCTATAAACTTGGATATAGATTCCGAAATACCTATTTTAGCGCAAAGAAAACCGTATATATTATTGGAAAGATAATTCCCGGTCACAATATTAGAATTATACTTTGCGAACTGGACTCTGCCGTTTTTATCCCTGCCGGGAAATTCAATTTTAAACTTTGTATCCCATTTTTCACCAGTTGCAAAATTATCAAGAAAAAGTTTAAGAACCTTGATTTTCCCGAACCGTTCTCTTCGTTTAGCATTAACTTCCGAAATAATTTCTCGTTTAAAAGCATCAAAATCGTTTGAAATTTCAGGATAAGAAAAAGACGGAAACGAGTCTGAGGTCGGAAACTTATGAATTTTAATTCCTGTATACCCGCTGTAAGAAGCGTCAACAGATTTTGGACAGCCATTAATTTCGCGCCACTGGGCAGACCTTAATTTTTGTTCATTGAGGATAAATTTATTAATTAATTTTTTTGGAAGAATATTCATATAAATTTTTCAAAACTAATTTAATAATACTAAATAGGTTGAATTAAAATTTTTGCTAATATGTAAAGATTTATTAGCAAATTTAGTCCTATCTGCTAAACCAGATTTCATTGAATTTTTTCTGAGCTTGCGAACCAAGCGCCAAACCTTTTTCTCTGTTTTGCTTAAGGATATTTTGGAAGAAATCGGTATATCTGAAATTATTGCCGGAATAAAAATCCTTGATAGATCTGAACAGAGAATATTCACCCCATAAAATATCTTTTTGCGAAAGCTGTTCAACTTTTGGGATAAGATTGGAGGCAATATATTCAACATTTTTTTTGTGAAGCGGAATATGGTGGCTGCTGCCGAAAACCTTATTATATAGCCTCAGCGAATAAATAGTTTTACTTGGGAACTTAGTAGTAGCCGAAAAAATATCAACAACGGTATTCGCATCACCTAACGGTGCCAGATGACTTTTTATTTGCTGATATTTTTCAGGGTTA
>CALUYR010000183.1 GCA_944325045.1 Candidatus Gastranaerophilales bacterium | reverse complement strand
AAAAAGGAAAAAATAAAAATGAAATTAAGTGAAATGCGCGAAAAATCAGTAGAAGAGTTACAAAGTGCTATCCTTGACTGGAAAAAAGAATTGCTTGATTGCAGAATGAAAAAGTCTACTCAGGGTTTAGAAAACACAGCTCTTGTGTCTAAAACAAAGCGCTTAATAGCTCAAGCTAAAACAGTTATAACAGAAAAAACAAAAACTGCCGGTTAATGCAAAATAAGAACCGGAGTTTACGAACGGGGAAAAAATAAGTATAGGGTTCTCCCCAAGATACTTACTTTAACCCGATAACCAAGGAGAATAAAATGCCTAAAAAAGAAAAACAAGGAACAGTAATTAGCAGTAAAATGGACAAGACAATAGTTGTCCGTGTTGCTGACTATGAACCACATCCAAAATACAAAAAGATTATAGAGTCAAATAAAAACTACAAAGCTCACGATGAGAACAATGTTTGTAATGAAGGCGATATCGTAAGGATTATCGAATCCCGTCCGATATCAGGTGACAAACGCTGGACTTTACTTGAAGTTGTAGAAAAGGCTCGTTAATATTTTTGATTAAAAAATAAGACAACATTACCACAGAGTAATGAGAGGTCGAAAGTTAGTTAAGAAAAAAGGAAAAGAACAATGATACAACAAGAAACAAGACTTGAAGTTGCAGATAATACAGGTGCAAAACAATTATTATGTATCCGTGTTATGGGCAGTTCAAATAAAAAATTTGCAGCTGTAGGAGATGAAATTGTAGCAGCAGTAAAAGTTGCCGCTCCAAATCAGACTGTAAAAAAATCTGAAGTTGTAAGAGCCGTTGTTGTAAGAACAAAAGCAGATATCAAACGTAATGACGGATCAGTAATCAGATTTGATGAAAATGCAGCTGTAATTATCAACAAAGACGGCAACCCTCGCGGAACCCGTGTATTCGGACCAGTTGCCCGTGAATTGAGAGATAAAGGTTATATGAAAATCGTTTCTCTCGCACCGGAAGTAATATAGTATAAGCAAGCTGGTGTGGAATTACAACAGAATAAGTTGTAATCCTTGATAATTTAAATGTGATCATACATAAAAGTATGTAAGATCAAAAGATTTAATCTAACCGAACAAAATAAAGGTCGATTTAAGTTCAATCAAAAACAAAATATAAAGGATAAAGAAATGAAAGACAATAAGAAAAAAAGCTTGCATGTAAAAACCGGTGACAGAGTTATCGTAACAGCAGGCAAAGATAAAGGAAAGATCGGAAATATAAAGAAAGCAATTCCGGCAGAATCATCAGTAATCGTAGAAGGCGTAAATATGGTTACAAAAGCTCAAAAACCTCAGCCGATGATGGGTATTCAAGGCGGTTTAGTAAAGCTTGAAGCACCGTTAGATTCTTCTAATGTTATGGTTGTATGTCCGGCTTGTGAAAAACCGACAAGGATCAAACACGCTGTCGTAGACGGCAAAAAAGTTCGTGTTTGTAAAAAATGTGGTGAACAATTAGATGTGTAAGGTTTATTGTGCTACAATAGACATATACATCCCGAGAATTAAGGAAATACGAAAATGACTAAAACAGAAAATTTAAAAACAAAATATGACAATGAAGTTAAGAAAGCGTTGAAAGAAAAATTCGGCTATAAAAATGATATGCAAATCCCTAAACTTCATAAAATAGTAATCAATATGGGTGTAGGCGAAGCATCTCACAACTCCAAAATAGCAGAAACAATAGAATCTCAATTAACAAAAATTGCCGGTCAAAAATGTGTTGTAACAAAAGCTAAAAAATCAATCGCATCATATAAATTAAGAGAAGGTATGCCGGTTGGAGCAATGGCAACACTAAGAGGGGAAAGAATGTATGATTTCTTACAAAAGTTAATCTGTGTAGTATTCCCTCGTATACGTGACTTCAGAGGTATTAGTGCAAAATCTTTCGACGGCCGCGGAAATTATACATTAGGTTTGAAAGAGCAGGCATTATTCCCGGAAATTACTTATGAAGAAGTTGATCTTGTAAAAGGTATGAACGTTTCAATTATTACAACAGCAGAAACAGATGATGAAGCAAGAGAATTATTGAGATTATTAGGAATGCCTTTCAAAGGGATGAACAAATAATAATCCGGTGATAGGGACAGCGGCTTGTAAGATCAATGATGTCCCAAACCAACCCAACTATAAGAATAACAAACATAAATATAAAAGGAGAAATTCATGGCTAAAAAAGCGATGATAGACAAAGAACTAAAAAGAGAAGCCCTGGCAGCAGCAGGTAAATATCCGAAAGTAAGACTTCATAACAGATGTTCTATATGCGGACGACCACACGGTTACCACAGAGACTTTGGTCTTTGCAGAATTTGTCTACGTAAAATGGCACACGAAGGCTTGTTGCCTGGTGTTACAAAAGCAAGCTGGTAGCGGCCTGCTAAAACATGTCGGAATAAGTGCAAGCCGGACTTGCTATGTCCGATGTGGTGTAAATAATATGACGGAATGTTCTGTCTAGTTTTAATATTAAAATTAACGGATATAAACTAACAACAAAAAAGACCGATTTGCTACCGGTCTTTTTTGTTTGGTTTATTTAAGCTCTCAGGCGGGCAAAATATTTTATATTATTAATTATTTTAAAAAGTGTTACATCTTTGGGAATAGACTTGTAATAAAAAAATATTTATGATAAATTAAAACTACAGTTCCGAACTGCCGGTAGAAGCCTGGTGGTTGGGTAAAGGCTTGAAAGGGTTGTCCCCCACATATAGCGGGTAGAAAAACCATTTTTAGACCGGCTCAACAAGTAAGGCAAAATTAATCCGGTAAGCGGTGTGATAGTTAATCAGGATACTACCTGTGTGAACTGTGCAGGTAAGTCCGGAGGTATTAGATTATGTCAATGACAGATCCAATAGCAGATATGCTTACAAGAATTAGAAATGCTAACATGGTTTCTCACGAAACAGTTGAAATCCCTGCTTCTAAATTGAAAATCGAATTAGCTAAATTGTTGAAGTCTGAAGGTTTCATTACTGATTACGAAGTGAAAGAATCCGGAAAGTTCAAAGTTATTGTTGTTACTTTGAAGTATGACGAAAGAAAAAGACCTGTAATTTCTAAATTGGAAAGAATTTCAAGACCAGGTTTGAGAAACTATTGCAAGGCTAAAAACTTGCCAAAAGTATTGGGCGGTTTAGGCGTAGCAATTGTTTCAACAAGCAAAGGTTTGTTAACAGACAGAAAAGCCCGTAAAGAAAACATTGGCGGAGAAGTTCTCTGCTACGTTTACTAATTGCGGCAAGAGTTAAATGCCAGGTTCAATTGGTAGAAAAGCTTGGCAAATGTAGTAATATACCATAAGGAGAAAACAAATGTCACGTATAGGAAAGAAACCTATCGAAATCCCTCAGGGTGTCGAAGTAAAAATAGACGGACAGCTTGTTACAGCTAAAGGCCCTCTTGGCGAAGAATCTGTAAATGTTCGTCCTGAAATATCAGTTAAAATAGAAGATAATCATATTATCTTGTCAAAAGTAGGTGATACAAGAGAAACCGATGCGTTGTACGGTTTGTCAAGAACCCTTGTTGCTAACGCTGTTCACGGTGTTAAAGAAGGGTTTGAAAAGAAACTGGAAATTCAAGGTGTTGGTTACCGTGCTAACATGGAAGGGAAAAACCTTAATTTATCTCTGGGTTATTCTCATCCGGTTATAGTTGAACCGCCGGCAGGAATTACTATTTCTGTTGAAGCTAACACTAAAATCAGTGTTAAAGGTTCTAATAAGCAAACTGTTGGCGATGTTGCTGCTTTCATCAGATCTAAACGCCCTCCTGAAGTTTATAAAGGAAAAGGTGTCAGATACGAAGGCGAACACATCAGACGTAAAGCTGGTAAAGCTGGTAAGAAATAATGATTAGGAATTTATCTTTCGGCGGATTTTATTTAATAAAATTTCCAAAGTCATACCCGGATGGTAAGATTAAAGAAAAATATGATTTATTAAATAAGCATATAAAAGATAATAATTATATTTATATGGATACTCTGCTGAGAAAAGGTATTGAACCTC
>CALUYR010000182.1 GCA_944325045.1 Candidatus Gastranaerophilales bacterium | reverse complement strand
ATCTCAGCGTTCCCACTTTTAAATACTGAAATATTTCTTCCAAAATCATCAAAACTTGCTGTAGGTCCGCAATAACGATAACCGTTAATTAAGTGTTCATTTTCTGTAATTATATCTTTAGCCAGTTTATTACTTTGTTTAATTCCTTCTTTAGAGCAAGGTAAAGTTCCTTCCGGGTAAATTTTGGGTTTAACGTATTGTCCTGTTCTTACATGTTCTAAAAACTGTAAATCGCCGGAACCATGCACTCTTTGAGTAATCTTCAATTGGCCATTTTTAGTAAAATTAAATAGGTGATTTCTTGTTCCATTCGCATTATACAAGCTTAAATTTTTAATACGCTCAGATGCTAATTGAATTGTATCGGAAATAAAATTTGAATTTTTTGTCGTAGGACTAGATACTTTTCTAACACAAGTTCCAAGAGACTTAGTCGTTAATTCAATAGCTTTATACCCGATTCTTGCAAACATGGATTTTCCCCTTTCCTTATATTTGTATAAAGTATTATTTTCTTGAAGAATTGCTTTTACATTACAAAATATTAACCACTTAATTGAGAATACGTTCAGTTAATTATGAGATTATTAAATATGTTGGTTTTGCCGATTGTCATACTTACCATATAAATAGTCTCTGAACTTTTTTAATTTTAGTAAATTTAAGGAATTTTTATAACAATTTTTTTCTATTTTATGTCATGATAAAGTCCGGCTTCGTCCAGTTAAGAATACAACAACAAACAACTTCCATCGGCTAATATTTAGTGTTGTTGAGCAAGTCTCTTGGATTTCCACTACGCTCACAGAGTTTTGTAAAAATGCCTTCGGCATAGTAAGCTCAGTCTGTTCGCTATCCGGACTAGTAGCAACACAGCGTCGTCCGTACGTAAATCCGCTATGCCCAATCTACAGTTTATTGTATTAACAACAAACCAGACATAAAAACACTGGTACACTTCAAAAAAACTTACTTTCTTTTTGGGGGCGGTAAATTAAAATTTACCACAACAAAAATGTTCCAAAACCTACTAAAAACTCGGAATTACATTCCGAGTCTCTCACAAGATAAGTCATACTTTGTTTGGCAGAGTGCTACCTCGATTTTTTTGAAAAATTATTTAATTATCACCAACAGTTTTTTAGCGTGTACTTCCCAAATTATATAAATTCAAAAAATCAAATTTTGCAGATACATTATGGCACAAAAATTCTCTTGTAATAATTCTCAATAATAGAAGCAAAAATATTTTTATTTGTGCTATCGTATGTAGAGTACAATCTAATATCTTTTACGTTAATTTAATTAAAAAAATAGAGTTTAAGAGGGAATAATGAAAGTCGTGATTTTAGCCGGCGGGATGGGAACCCGTTTAAGTGAAGAAACCAAACTAATGCCCAAACCAATGGTAGAAATCGGTGGAAAACCTATTTTGTGGCATATTATGAAAATTTATTCATGCTATGGCTTCAATGATTTTGTAATTTTAACCGGCTATAAATCACACGTTATAAAGGATTATTTTGTGCATTATTATCAGCAATATTCTGATATTATTGTTGATATGCTTAACAATTCTGTAGAAATTCACCGTATTCAAACAGAACCTTGGCGAGTTACGATTCTTTATACCGGACAGGACACAATGACCGGCGGAAGAATTAAAAAAGCACAAGATTATATAGGAAATGAAGCATTTTTACTGACATATGGTGACGGCGTAAGCGATGTTAATATTACTGATTTAATTAAATCTCATAAACAATCAGGTAAACTTATAACAATGACAGCCGTGCAGTTGAAAGGGCGTTTTGGAGCTTTGGTAATAAAAGACGGTGGGATGATAACATCATTTATGGAAAAACCAAAAGGCGAAGAATCATGGATTAATGGCGGTTTCTTTGTATGTGAGCCAGAAGTTTTTGATTATATACCATCCGGAGAGGAAATAACATTTGAACGAGCACCTCTTGAAAATCTTGCCCGTAATGGACAATTAAATGCCTATAAACATTACGGTTTTTGGAGACCAATGGATACATTAAAAGATAAAAATGACCTTACCGAAATGTGGCAGAACGGCAGTGCCCCTTGGGCTGTATGGCAGACTAAAAAAGAGGCTTTGCATGTTTAATAATGTCTATAAAAACAAAAAAGTATTCTTAACAGGACACATAGGATTTAAAAGACGCTGGCTTGCACTATGGCTTACAAAGCTTGGAGCAGATGTCTGTCGCTATTCACTCTCGCCTAACACAAATCCACCAATGTTTAAAAAATTAGATATTGAAAATAAAATTTCTAAATCAATGAAGCAATAAAAAAAACACAGTTGACTGTATAAAAATTCTATTCAAACAAAGAAAATATGCTTAATTTTACAATAAAACAAATTGAAGAATACGAGGGAACTATAAAATGGAACAAGAGTTACGCAATAAAGTAAAAGAAGCGGCGAAAGAATATTACAAAGCAGTTTACGGTTCTAAAAGACAATTCAATTATATCCCGCCGAGCGGGAAACTTCTTGGCGTAGAAGAGCTTTTGAATATGATAGATGCTTCTCTTGATATGTGGCTTACTGCAGGGAGATTCAACAAGGAGTTTGAAAGTAAATTTGCGAACTATCTTGGGGTAAAATATGCACTTTCTACAAATTCTGGTTCAAGTGCGAATTTGCTTGCTCTATCGGCATTAACTTCTCATAAACTTGGTGACAGATGCCTTAAAAAAGGAGACGAAGTTATTTCTGTTGCAGCAGGTTTTCCAACTACTATAAATCCAATAATTCAAAATGGTCTTATCCCTGTATTTATTGATTGTGAAGTTGGTACATATAATATTGATGCTGATAAAATAGAATCAGCAATTTCTCAAAAGACAAAAGCAATCTTTTTAGCGCATACATTGGGGAACAGTTATGATTTAGATAAAATAATGGAACTCGCTCAAAAATACAATTTGTGGGTTATAGAGGATAGCTGCGATGCTTTGGGCGGAGAATATAAAGGAAAGAAAATTGGTACAATAGGACATATTGGTACTTTTAGTTTTTATCCTGCTCACCATTTAACAATGGGTGAAGGCGGTGCTGTTGTTACGAATGATTCTCAATTGTACAAAATAATCATGTCTTTTAGAGATTGGGGCAGAGATTGCTGTTGTCCTCCTGGAAAAGATGGTATTTGCGGTAAGAGATTCTCTCAACAGCTAGGAAATCTTCCTTATGGATATGATCACAAATATACATATTCTCATATAGGTTATAATCTGAAAATTACAGATTGGCAGGCAGCTCTTGGCTGTTCGCAAATTGATAAACTCGATTCGTTTTTAGAGCAGAGAAGGGAAAATGCTCAAATGCTTAATGACAAACTCTCTGATTTAACAAGTTTTTTAATATTACCGCAGGTAAAAGAAAGTGTAAAACCTTCCTGGTTCGGGTATTTAATTTCAGTTAAGCCGAATTCTCCTTTTGCAAAACAAGAACTGGTAGAATTTCTTGAGAAAAATGGTGTAGGCACAAGACAGCTTTTTGCAGGGAATATTTTAAGGCAGCCTTGTTTTGTTGAGAATGATATTAAATTAAGGATTAATGATGGTGGAGTTATTTCATCAAAAGATTTAGCAGAAGAACATTATAAACAGTTACCAAACACTGATTATATAATGAACAATACATTCTGGGTTGGAACTTTCCCAGCGCTGGGCGAAAAAGAGATTACAAAAATTTCAGATACTATACATCAATTTATAAAAGAAAGAGCAGGTGTATTATTATAAAAAATATTTTACTCACCGGCTCTGGCGGTTTTATAGGCAAGAATTTAAAGGAATATCTGAAAACAAAGTATAATCTATTGACACCAAGATCTTTTGAATTAGATTTATGCGATAAAAATGCAGTGGATGATTATTTTGCACAACATAAAATTGATTTTATAATTCACTGCGGTTCAACAGGAGGGGCAAGAGGCATACAGGATAGAGATACCACTGTTGAAGATAATATTGCTATGGTTGATAATCTTTTAGATGCAAAAGAAAAAGATGTTCGTATGATTTTATTTGGCTCCGGAGCAATGTACGACAAAT
>CALUYR010000181.1 GCA_944325045.1 Candidatus Gastranaerophilales bacterium | reverse complement strand
AGCCAATCCTGCCTGTCCTGCAATAACCACGCGGTCACCGATGACGCAGCTTCCTGCAATACCTACCTGTGATACAATTAAACAACCTTTTCCTATGCGGCAGTTGTGACCGATCATTACAAGGTCGTCTATTTTGGTATTGTCGCCTATCGTTGTGTTTTCAATAGTTCCGCGGTCAATTGTTGTATTTGCACCGATTTCTACATTATTGCCGATTGTAACAGAACCGATTGACGGAATTTTGAATATAACATGTTTAGTATTTTCTTCTTTTATCGAACCTTCTTTTCTTGCTTGTTCAATGTTGTCCGGATTTTCAGTAACAAAGCTGAAACCGTCGGCGCCTAATGAAACCCCGTGGTGAAGAATGACATCATTGCCTACTTCAACGCGGTCGCCGATATTTACGCCCGGGTGGAAGAAGCAGTTTTGACCTATTTTGGCTCCGCCGCCGATGTAAGAATTCGCGAGAATTTTTGTATTATCTCCGATTACCGCATCGTGGGAAATTACAACATTCGGGCCGATTTGTACATTTTCGCCCAATTTGGCGCTTGGGTCTACAACTGCTGTCGGATGAACCCCTTCATTTACTCTTGGGGGGGTATAGAAGAGATTAAGCAGTTTCATCATTGCAAGACGAGGTCTTTCTACCTCAATTGTTGTCAATCCGTCAATTTGAACTCCCAACGGAACAAGGGCTGCCTTGGCTTTTGATTTTGCAAGGTTTGCAATTTCGTCTTCTCCTAGTGCTAATGCCAGAGTATTTTCATCGGCAAGAAGCGGCGGTGCAATTTGGCTGATCTTTACATCCTCAACTTTTGTCAGCATGCCGCTTGTGATGTTTGTAATTTCTTCTACTGTAAAAGATTTCATTTTATACTCCTTATCTTCCCATCCTCTATTTATATATGCATTTTACCAAAAACAATCGTTTTTGTCGCGTGGTTTTAACAAAAAGTAATAAAATGAAGTTTAAGTCTATAGATTTTTACACAGATAATATTGTGACAAAATTAAAGTATTTTTTAAATTCTTCTCTTGTAAGTGTTATTGGTATTACAGTATTCCAGGGGTTTATTAAATAAACATTATTTTCATCTGCCCCGGCTACTGTATAGGAATGGTATGTACCCAGAGTAAGTTCTATATTTTCAGCATTTGAATTGAAGTTTATTGTACCTGTTTTTTTATTCGGTGATAGGATTGCAGCGCAAGCTAAAGTATTTTTTCGCATAAATGCATCTATTGTCTTATCATTAATTTTTCCTGAGTGTTCAAAGGCATGCTTGCCAGTGAGAAGAAAAAACGCACTTTTTTCGAAACCGCTCAATCTTCCTTTTACATTGTCGCTATCTAATGCGTCAAAAATCCGTTCCAGTCTTTTATCACCTTTACAAAATTCTTCTTTGGTGATGCCGCCTTTAATTTTGTTCCATTGGATTTCACTTAAATCAAATTTTTTATAATTTATATCCTTAGACATCTTTAACCTTTTTAACACATGAGTACACCTAAAGGTTATCGGCTCAAAAGATATAAATCTTTAAAAAATTTTTATTTTAATGTTTATTTATTTGATTAATAATATTTGTGGTGGATTTACCTTCTACAAAACTGATAAATTCAACTTTTATATTATTTTTTTTCATAATATCTGCTTCAGGAAGTGTTTCCATAGTGTAATCTGCTCCTTTTGTGTAAACATCGGGTTTTATTTCATCAAGCAGATTCCGCGGGCTGTCCTCGTCAAAAAGTACCACATAGTCAACGCATGAAAGTGCACAAAGTATTTCTGCCCGGTCATTTTCATTATTTACCGGGCGTTCCGGCCCTTTTATGCTTCTTACTGATTTGTCAGAGTTAAGAAGAACTACCAAAACATCAGCAAAGCTTTTTGTTTTTTGCAAATATCTTACATGACCGACATGCAAAATATCAAAACAACCGTTGGTTGTAACAACTGTTTTTCCTTCTTTGTGCAGATTCCCTACCAGTTCTGCAACTTTTTCTCTTCTCAGAAGCTTTCCCATTAACACATCCTTAATATCTTAGTATATTTATTTTATCAAAAATAAAGTCTGTTGTATATTCTTTTTAACAAAAAGTAACGGAATTATTCACGTTTTCAATAAAAAAAATCCGCTTTTGGGGCGGATTTTTTTGTCCGAACCATTTAATTAAACTTTTTTATGTTGTTTGAAGCGTATCGTTCAAATAATCAAACGATGTGCGCGGAACTTCCAAGGAAATCTTGTGTTGATTTTTCAAAAACAACCATTCCAAAAAGCTGATTTTTTTCCCTGAATTTTTTACAACTGTTTCAATTTTTTTGTCTTCCATAATTATCCCCCTTGTTTAAATTCCCTTATATATATATATAAAGGTTTCAGGTAATAATTTATTGCCTTATCAGGGTGGATTTTTAAGTTTTATTAAGCACTTATTTGAAGCTTTTCAGCAAGCCCCGGGCAAATATCGGAAATTTTAAATGTTTCTTTTTCCCCGGCTGCGGCGTTGGAATTTTGTTCAAAGTACTGTTCTGTAAGTTTGTTTAATTTCCTTTCATGTTGCAGGGCTTTTTCTCTTATGATTTCTTCACAGATATCATCATATCTTGTTTTAACCTTGATCTTTGCTCCTGCCGGGAATTTTGCTGAAAAGCTTACATTAGAAATATTGTTCATCCTGCTTTACTCCTTGTTTTGAATATATAAGTTAGATGAACAATATTAATTGATTAAAATTTTGAATTTGTTAAGATATTTAAACTAAAATAAATCCATTTCAATAACTTTTTTACAAAGCCTAACAGTATTTAAGGCGGCGCCAATTCTGAGGTTATCAGCGACACACCACAGAGAAAGCCCGTTAGTAAAAGCAAGATTTTTTCTTATCCTTCCGACAAACACCGGGTCAACTCCGGAGGCGTCTCTTGTCGTCGGATATTCAAAGTTTTCAGGGTTGTCAATAACTTTGAGGCCAAACGAATTTGAAAGAATTTTCCTTGCCTCATCAGGCGTAAGAGGTTTTTCAAATTCTATATCTACGGCTTCGGAGTGGCCGTTATATACCGGAACTCTTGCGGCCGTGCAGGTGATCGGAAGATCGTTTGGAAGATGCAAAATCTTTTTTGTTTCATTAACAACTTTCATTTCTTCTTTTGTGTAGCCGTTTTCCGTAAATACGTCTATTTGCGGAATTACGTTAAACGAAATCGGTTTTTTAAACGCTTTATTTTCAAAACTTCTGTTTTCAAGACGGGCTTTTGTGTCATCTGTAAGCTCGTTTATTGCTGCAAGTCCGGCTCCAGATACTGCCTGATAAGTTGATACAATCAGACGTTTAATTTTTGCTTTTTCATGTAGAGGTTTTAGAACGAGCATTAGCTGAGAAGTAGAACAGTTTGGATTTGCGATAATTCCTTTGTGTTTTTTTAAATCCTCATCATTTACTCCGGCTATGACCAGCGGAACTTCTTTATCCATCCTGAATGCGCTTGAGTTATCAATTAAAACGCCGCCTCTTTTTACTATTTCCGGCGCAAGATTTTTTGATGTTGTGGCTCCGGCCGAGGCAAGCACAATGTTTATACCATCAAAACTTTCCGGCTTTGCTTCCTCAACAGTGTATGTTTTCCCTTGAAATTCAAGTTTTGTTCCTGCACTTCTTGCGCTCGATAAAAATTTTATTTTATTATATTGAATTTTTAATTCATCGATAATTTTTAAGATTTCTCTTCCGACAACTCCTGTTGCTCCAAGTATTGCAATGTTTGGTTTTTCAGACATATTTATTCTTCTCTCTTTCATTGTTTTCTTGTCTGTGGTCTGCATGCCGAAAACTTTTGCGGCAGCCGGTTTCCCATAAATTTATTACGGATATTTTGCGCGCTGGGCAATATTTAAAGTGCTGCCGCAATCCGGTTTTTATATTATACCACGTACAAATTTTTCTATTTAAAATTATTAATTTCTATTAATATAAAACTCAATGATGCCTCTTGAAAAATTTCCGAAATAATGTATAATGTAGAAAAAAGGAGGATAAAAAGCATGGAAAAGCCAATAATAGCAACGCATACGGGGGGGGGGGGGAAACGAACCTCAAGGGAGACAAGGGCTTG
>CALUYR010000180.1 GCA_944325045.1 Candidatus Gastranaerophilales bacterium | reverse complement strand
AAGTGTTGTTATAATTTTATAACCGCCTTGAGAGATATCGGTTTCATCAAACCCCATTTTTTCGAGTTCTTTCATCACGTAATCTGTAAAATACGGGGCTTTGTTTGTTGTGTAGAACCGGGGAACAGATGTAAGCGTAACTTTTGCATCTTTAGCTGTTTCATACTGTTCTTCATCTATATATTTCATCTTTAGCATTCTCAGAAGCACCTGGTTACGCCTTTGAACGGCCAGATCCATATTATTAAAAGGCGAATATACAGAAGGCGCTTGCGGAAGCCCGGCAATCAAAGCTAATTCCGGTAATGTACAGTTTTTTAGATGTTTGTTAAAATACGTTTGCGCTGCACTTTCGGCTCCGTACGCACCTGAGCCGAGATATACGTTATTTATGTACATTTCAAGAATTTTATCTTTAGGAATGGTTTTTTCTATTCTTGCGGCTATAATAATTTCTTTTATTTTTCTGTCAAAAGTTTTTTCATTAGATAGGAACAAAATTCTGGCGAGCTGTTGGGTTATTGTGCTGGCGCCTTGAACTACATGGCCGGCTATTATATTTTGGATTGTTGATCTTACAAGTCCTGTAAGGTCGTAGCCGTGATGGATATAAAAGTTTTTATCTTCTGTTGCGATAAGTGCTTTTTTGAAATCGTCAGGAACTTCATTTATATCTATCTTTTTGGAGGTGTAGGCAGTAAACGTTTTAATTATTTCGCCGTCATGGGAATAAAACTGGGTTACAATATTAGGTTTAAAGCTTTCCAGATTTTTAATAGGCGAGAGGGAAGAAAGGTATAGTTCAAATGCTACAATGGCAGCAAGAGCGCATGCCGTTGTAAATATTAAAAATGATTTGACACCGTTCCAGAATGGATTGGGCTTTTCCCTTGATATATTCGACTTTAGAGGATCTCTTCCGGAGGAATATAAGTCACTTCTTCTTATTCTTGCCATAATTTTTTAATAATCCTTGTAATAATCCCTTCTTCTAACAGAGATATTTTATTATAAAATAAACTCAATGGCAAATCATTTATGATATAATGTTAATATGTTTGATTTTGTTTCTGTTATTTGGAATGAGTTACGCTCGTATTTTGTGCCCGAGAAGCTTTCTTATGAGATTACCGGAGAGTGCAAAAAATGCGGCAAGTGCTGTAATTATATGTATAGTGTTGATACTTATACTGAAAAAGAGTTTAAAATCATGCAGTTTATTTTTCCGGCTTACAAAAGATTTTATATTAAGGGCAGGGATAAAGAGGGCAATCTTATTTTTGCTTGTAAATTAGTTACAGAAGATGGTTTGTGCTCGGATTATAAACACAGATTAAAAATGTGTAGAAATTATCCTGCAAGAAGAATTTCCTACCCCGGAAAGCTCCACGAAGGATGCGGATACAAGGTTAATGTTAAAGCATTTAAGGATTATTTGAAAAAATAGATATATAATCTATAAAAATCTTTATTTTAATTACACGGTTTTTCAAATATTTGTAAAGAAATTATTCCAAAAAGAAAATCTTTTCGTTTCTTTAATTTAAATCCGGCTGTTTCAAATTCTTCAATAAGTTTTTCCGGCGCGAAAAAGGTTCTTCTTGACTTAAGAAGGTATTCATAAGGCGCAGGATTTTTTATAATATTTTTTATTATAATTTTTGCTGTAAGCTCAAAAATCAGTGAAGTAATTCTTTTTCCGCCGGAAAAGTCAAGGTGCATCAGTTCTCCGCCCGGAGTTAGTACTCTGTATGATTCGGATATTATTTTATTATAATCGTATGCGTTCCTTAGCCCGAAGCTCATTGTTACAATATCAAACATTTGATCGCGAAATGGTAATTGACCTGCGTCTGAATGCATAAATTATATCCCTGGAATGTTTTCCTTCGCAATGTCCAGCAGATTGGAAGAAAAATCCACTCCTGTAGGTTTTAATTTGTAATTTGAGTTAAGTAAAATTTTGATAATATCGCCGGTACCTGTAAACAGATCTAATATCTGTAAATTATCTCTTAAATTGAGTTCTTTTACAGATGCTTCTTTAATTTTTTTTTGCAGCCCGAGGGAAATTAGGTTGTTATTAAAATCATATACGTAAGCAATATTATCAAACATCTGCCTGATTATTTGCGGGGATTTATCAATTGACGTCATATTTTGTAACCTTTTTGATTTATTGGTATCATATCATATAATATAAATTATGAAAATACTATTTTTACCTATAGATAACAGACCTGTATGTTATCAGCTGCCCAAATTAATAACTGATATGCACGAAGATTTAGAACTTATAATTCCTCCGCGGAATTTGATGGGAAGCTTGTATAAGCAGGCGGATGTAGATGGATTGTTTAATTGGATTTCTTCTGTTAAGCAGGCGGATTCTGTTATCCTTCCGCTTGATACTATCGCATACGGAGGCCTTATCCCTTCAAGAAGAAGTCCTGAATCTTTTGAAGAAATTAAACTTCGGATAGAAAAGTTAAAACAGATTTTAATGAAGCTGCATGCTAAAATTTATGCTTTTTCTTCTGTAATGAGAATTTCCAATAACAATATTAACCAGGAGGAAAAAGAGTATTGGAATTTATACGGTGAAAAAATCTTCCGCTATTCTTATGAGTGTCATAAGTTTGGAAAAAGCGACGCCGATATTCCCCCAAATATTCTAAACGATTACCTCTCAACCAGGCGTCGTAATTTTGAAATAAATAAAATTTATCTTGAATGGCAAAAACAAGGATTATTTGATACGCTTATTTTTTCAAAGGACGACTGTGCGCAATACGGGGTTAATGTTCAGGAGGCTCTGGAACTTGAAGCCCTGGGCGGGGTTACTAAAACCGGAGCTGATGAAATTCCGTTAACCCTTTTGGCTCGTGCTGTGGGGCGTGAAATTAGTGTTCATACGGTTTTTCTTGAGCCGGAATGTAAAAATTTGATTTCTAATTATGAGGACGTATCAATAGAAAAGTCTGTAGCAGGCCAGCTTGAGCTTGCCGGTTGCCGTGTTGCGGATAAAGATTCTGCTGACTTTATTCTGGTTGTCAATAATTTTAGGGATCACCAGGGTGAAATAGTTATGAAACGCCTTACTGAACCGTTTGATAAAGTATGGTTCCCGCCGAAAAAAAGTTATGCGGTGGCGGATGTTAGATTCGCAAACGGTGCGGATAATTCATTTGTGAAACAATTATTTGAAAAAGGGCTTGATGATAATTTTTGCGGCTATGCAGCTTGGAATACTTCTGCCAATACTCTTGGAAGCTTAATTTGTGCTGTTAAAGTTCTTGCTGATGCTAAAAATTTAAATAAATTTAATTCAGCTGCATTTAAAAAGCTTCAGGCAGTGAGATTCCTTGATGACTGGGCTTATCAGGCGAATGTTCGACAGAAGCTTGTGAAACCGGATATCCTGGAACTTTCTGCGAAAATGAAAGGTTTTGAGAACCAACTCAAGACGGTATTAGCTGCTGATTTTTCTGTTGAATATTATTCATTCCCTTGGAACAGATTGTTTGAGGTGGAAGTTGGGATTAACTGAACTTTTACTGTTGGCTGTTGCATTAGGAATTGACTGTCTTGTTGTATCTTTTTCACAAGGATTAATTTTCTCTTCAAACCGCAGAAAAATTTCTCTGATACTTGCGCTTACAATGGGAGGGTTTCAGGGGTGTATGCCGGTTTTGGGTTTCTTTTCGGCCGGACTTGTGAGTAATTATGTTCAGGCTTTTGCTGACATGATTGTTTTTGTTATTTTCTTAGTTCTCGGGATAAAATTTATTTACGAGGCTTTTGGTAAAGACGAAGCCGTTGTTGTCAACTGTATTGATTTTAAGTGCCTGATATCACTTGGAATTGCAACAAGTATTGATGCATTAGGGGCGGGGGTCAGCCTTAAATTCGCCGGTGCGGATTTGATTTTATCATCAAGTCTTATTGCTGCAGCCTCATTTGTTATGTCCTTGGCTGGTTTTTGGGGTGGAAATTGTTTTAAGGTTATTTCTTCAAGATATCTTGAGATTTTTGGAGGAATAATTCTTATAGGGCTTGCGTTGAAATCTGTCTTATTCAACTGACTGTCTTTGGGGGGTGCATGAAGCCCTCGAACTTTTTGAAGTATATCAAAGAGTTGATAGAAGAACTCAAAAAATCAGATACAGTCTTACTTTTAGAATATTATAGACTTTTTAAACAAACATATATTA
>CALUYR010000179.1 GCA_944325045.1 Candidatus Gastranaerophilales bacterium | reverse complement strand
GCGCAAAAGATGAACAACTTGCGGCAAAAAAGGCAGCAGAACAACAAGCACAGTCTGCCACTGCAGCGGGAAAAGATAAAACAAATGCAGTAAATGCCGACAGCAAAACAACGGCGGCGGCAACAGCCAAGCCGGCAGAAACACCGGCTGCAGCTTCTGAAATACCGTTTCCGACAGCAAAACCTACTATGCAGGGCTTCCTCGCAAACTAAAACATAAAACTACGCTTTTCAAAGCGCGGCGGATAAAATTGATAAAAATAGGAAGTTCAAAATACAACAAGCCTCACAAAGGCCAGCCTTACTGCGTAAGTTTCTAAATAACATACAATTGTTAGTCATTTTACAATAAACTATGTCCATGATAAAATTTTGGCAGAGAGTTACACTAATATAATAAGGAAGTAGAAATGACACAACAAAATCATGAGCCGAATTCGGCAAAAAGCCAAATCAGACAAACAAGGATACAAAAACTTGCTGATCTGGCAGATAAAGGAGTAAATCCATATCCGTATGTATTTAATAAAAATGCAGATGCAGCAGACCTTCAGTCAAAGTACAAGGAACTTGAAGCCGGAGTAGAAACAGAAGATGAATATTCTGTAGCCGGCCGTGTTATGGCCATAAGAAATACCGGAATGTTTATTGACTTAATGGATGCCTCCGGGAAAATTCAGATTTTCTCACATAAAGAAAATTTGAGCGAAGATCAGTTGAAAATATTAAAACTTATTGATATCGGTGATATAGTCGGTTTCACCGGAACAATAAGAAGAACACCGCGCGGCGAACTTTCAATTAAGGCAACATCTCTTACATTATTGTCAAAATCATTGCTGCCGCTGCCGGAAAAGTTTCACGGACTGACCGACGTTGAAACCAGATACAGACAAAGATACGTTGACATGATAGTTAACGAAGATGTTCGCAAAACATTCAGAACGAGAAGTCTTATCATCCAAAAAATCAGAGAATACTTAACAAAACAAGGATTTTTGGAAGTCGAAACACCAATGCTTCACCCACAAGCCGGAGGAGCAAACGCTAGACCGTTCATAACCCACCATAACACTCTTGATATGGACATGTACTTAAGGATTGCGCCGGAACTTTATTTGAAAAGACTTATGGTAGGCGGCGTAAGTGAAAAGATTTTTGAAATTAACAGAAGTTTTAGAAACGAAGGGATCGACATAAGACATAATCCAGAGTTTACAATGATGGAACTTTATCAGGCATACGTTGATTACAACGAAATGATGAAGTTAACAGAAAATCTTATCTCAACCGTTGCGCAAGAAGTGCTTGGAACAATGAAAATCACATACGGAGGTAAGGAAATAGATTTAACTCCGCCTTGGGATAGAAAGACAATGCTTGGAGCAATAAAAGAAAAGACCGGAATAGATTTTTCGACCTGCTTTACTGCAGAGGACGCAAAAAATAAGGCCAAAACACTTGGAATAGATCCGGAAGAGTGCGATAACTGGGGCAAAGTAATAGACCTGATCTTTGAAGAAAAAGTTGAGCCTACATTGATACAACCTGTGCATATTATTGATTATCCAAGAGATATATCACCATTGGCAAAAGTTCACAGAGATAACGACCGGCTCACAGAGCGTTTTGAAACCCGCATAAACGGCTGGGAAGTAGCGAATGCATTTTCAGAATTGACTGATCCTATAGACCAGAGAATGCGTTTTGAAGCCCAGGCGCTTGCAAAAGCCGGCGGAGATGAGGAAGCAATGGAAATTGATGAGGACTTTATTTGTGCGCTTGAGCACGGTATGCCGCCGGCAGGAGGACTGGGAATAGGAATTGACCGTATCATAATGTTACTGACCGATTCTCCGTCAATCCGCGACGTAATAGCCTTCCCTACATTGAAAAAACGTCAGTAAAAACTTAAAAATAATAATTAATAGAAATGCAAAGATGTCTGTAAATAGGATATTTTTGCATTTTTGTTTTAGAAAGATAAAAAAGCATAAAAAACAGCAAGACTAACCAAAGTTCAGTCTTGCTGCATAAAATTAATATACAAATTGTCTGCGAAGAATAAAATTACTTACCGCCGTTAACAACAGTTTTGAATTTTTTACCAGCAGAGAAAGCAGGAACTGTTTTAGCAGGAATTTTAATTTCTTTACCGGTTTGAGGGTTTCTGCCGATTCTTGCAGCTCTTTTTCTTGATTCAAAAGTACCAAAGCCAACTAATGTAACTTTTTTACCTTTAGCTACAGTTTTTTGTACAGTTTCAACCCAAGCATTGATAATTTCAGCTGTTTCTTTTTGAGAAACATTTGCTTTCTTTGCAACTTCTTGTACTAATTCTTCTTTGTTCATTGTAAAACTCCTTTTCTTATTTGTACTTCCTTATTATAGCCTAATTTAAATTTTGCGCAAGTATCATTAAGGAAATTTAACAATTTTAAGAGAAAAAACATCTGTTTGCTGTATATTAGAGGGTAAAAAATTGATACAAAAAGTAAAAAATCTGACTTTTTTTTTGTTTTTTGATACAATAGTAAAGGAATTGAAAAGTATGGAATAATAATCAGACAGCAGGGAAATTTTAATGAAGGAAAGAATAATACTTTTTATAATTGTTTTTGGACTTGGAATTTTTTTGTATATATTCCAGAATTACTTTAACACGGTATGGGGTCTGGCATTTTTATGTACGCTTATGACAATATATGCAGTGTTTTCCACATTGGCTTACAACTACAAAAAGCGGAAGCTGAAAAAATACCCGGAAGTTATAAATAATGACTATAAACCGTTTGTATCAGTATTAATACCAGCGCATAATGAAGAGACGGTTATAGGACATACCGTAAAAAATATCTTAAACATGAATTACGGGAACTTTGAAATCATTGTAATAGATGACAGAAGTTCAGATAACACTGCCTCAGTTATAAAAGATTTGGAAAGCAAATATGAAAAAGTGACAGCACTTATACGTGCCCAAGATGCGTTTCCGGGCAAATCAGCAGTATTAAATGATGCATTAAAACTTGCAAAAGGGGAGGCGATACTTGTTTTTGATGCAGATGCAACAGTTGAACCGGATTTTTTATCAAAACTGATTGTCATGCTGGAACCGGCGGATGTTGGTGCGGTACAGGCCAGAAAAGTTATAAGGAATTGCGAATACAACCTTCTTACAAAATGCCAAAACAATGAGTATACATTTGATTCATACATGCAGCTTGGCAGGGACTCGGTAAAAGGCGCCGTAGAACTTCGAGGCAACGGAGAGTTAATTAAACGGCAAGCAATAGAGGATATCGGAGGGTGGAATAATTACACAATTACCGATGACCTTGATATGTCAACAAGACTTCATATAAAGGGCTGGGATGTCCGTTTTTGTATTGATGCAGTAGTTTATGAAGAAGGGATTGCCTATCTGTGGCCGTTATTTCGCCAACGCAGACGGTGGCTTGAGGGAACGCTTAGAAGATATCTCGAATATTCCGGAGAAGCTATAAGATCAAAAGATATGTCGCTTAGGGCTCGTGTTGATATGACAGCGTATATTTCCGAGTGTATAATGCCACTGTGGTGTGTTATGGAATTTCTTATAAGAGCTTTTAAAGTTTTAGCAAAAGATGCTCCTCCGCACATGCTTTATTCTTCAATAATCATAAGCTGCGCAATCGGGCTTGGTTTTTTCACGGCAATAAGATATGCACTTAGAAGATATGATAACTTCCCGAGAATGAAAGCTGTAAAGGAAGCGTTTATAACAAGTATTTATCTTCTTATAATCTGGTTTCCGCTTGAATTATTTATCTGCTTTAAAATTCTCTTCTGCAAAAAAGATATGAACTGGGGTAAAACCGCTCACGGACTTATCATTGAAGAAGAATCTCTGCACCGGAACACGGATACAGACTTGGAGCAGGAAAGAGAGAAAGTTACAATATAAAAAAAGAATAGATTGGAGAACAAAAAAATGTCAACAACAATTGAAGAAAAAGTTAAAGAGAAAATAAGAAGTGTTAAAGATTTTCCCAAAGAGGGGATTTTATTCAGGGATATAACAACAGCGATAAAAGATCCTGAAACATTAAAAACAATAATAGATTATCTATGCGATCAATTTAGGGATATAAAAATAGATTATATAGCAGGAATAGAAAGCCGCGGATTTATATTCGGAATGCCTATAGCATACAAGCTGAACGCAGGATTTGTACCGGTAAGGAAGCCAAACAAACT
>CALUYR010000178.1 GCA_944325045.1 Candidatus Gastranaerophilales bacterium | reverse complement strand
GCAGGTATTTTTATACTTTGCCGATGGCCGTTCGGAATGAGGTCAAAACCACAAAGGAATTGTCGGGGAATTATTTATTATTTATGAAAACCAGTGATTTGCAAGTAAAAAGAGACATATCAGGTACAAATATTCAATAGAGTGAGAATTTTTAGTTCGAATTCTTCTGTTTTATGCTATCAGCGAAAAATAAATGTGTAACTTTGCATAGGACTATGTCCGTAAAGAGAATTATTAAGTTTAATTATGTAGAACAATAACAAGAGGAAATAAGCAAATAGTAGTATGACATCTTGACTCGATTGGGTATCAGAATTAGCACTTCAAGAACTCTTGGTCGCAGTCAAATCATCGGATGCTCACGCACTAAATGGGGCGTGGACAAGATGGTTATTGACTAAGTGGGCAGTGCTAAGCCTTGATACCGATAATCTCTTCCATGCCCCTCTTTTCTTTTGAAATGAGGGCTTTTTGCTTTCAGGTAGTTAAAAATAAGAAACTATGCTGAAGAGGATTAAAATGAAAAATAGTGAAGTTGAGCAACTATCAAATGCTTCACAATTTGATTTTCCCAAATACACTACTCAGATTATCAATCTGGTAAATAGCAATGCGCAGGGAACACGACCGGAAGTTGTTGGTCAAATGTCAGAACTCATACAAGAGTTTGATGGAAATTCTTTACAAGAATGGATTCAGTGGTATTCTACAAAATATCCTAATGCCATTGAAGCTGCCACCGATAAAATTTACTCCAAGTTTCAAGAAATGAAATATGCTGTTGATTTGATTAATCGTGAAATGATTGAAGCATGGGTTAAAGACCTTGTTTACACGAAAACATATTGTGGTCTCAAATTTCAAAGTGCCATAATTGCTTTCCTTGCAGGGAAGTTAGGCAAAACTTGGCGTTTGGCGACTATAGAAGAAGAGGCTAAAGGTATTGATGGATTTATCGGAGAAACACCAATTCAAATAAAATCTGCTACATACAAGATTGAGAGCCGTCTTTCGGAAACCATAGATGTGCCAATAGTATATTATGAAAAGAAAAAAGACGGTATTAATATTGAATATGACCAATCAATCTTTTAATCACATTTTATGGATGAGTTTGTTTTATCAATAGATCAAGATAAGTTTCGTTCCACTAACGCAAAATGGAATGAACTGATGTTAAATGACCCGTGGTCAGTTGGGTATGTATCAACACTCATTGAAGCTGCAAATTGGAAAAATAAAGAAGAATGGGAGAATGCCTATTATGCAAGTGGACATACGCGAAATCTGTATATAGAACAAAATGCAGCAAATTTGGGATATTCAAAAGAATTTTTCAATGATATAACAATCCCTTATGACAAACAAAAATACTATGCTCTCAGTTGGGATGTGAAAAATATCAACACACAGAAAGGGCGAACAAAAGAAGATCTAAGGGTAAAAGGGAAAATTTTGTATGAAGCAGTTAAAGATAATGGTTATGGATTAACTCTTGATGAATGTATTGAATGTGTTAGGTTTCGCGTTATTTGCGAAACATGGAACGGCATTATTTTCAGAGAGCATAACACAAAAGAAACGTTGCAAAGAATTTTTCCTGAATTAACCATCAAAGAAACACTTGGAGAAATTGACCATACATATGCTGTTGATTTAGAGTTTTTCAGAGGAAATCAGTTACTTTGCGGCGTTCAGGTTAAACCTCAATCATATACTAAAAATGCTCCTTATATTGTTAAGGCACGAAAAGCTAATGCTGTGAAATACGAGTTATATAAAGAAAAATTCGGTGTTCCAGTTTTTACTATTATATCTAATAGTAAGGGAGAAATATTAAATCAAGATATGCTTACAAAAATTAGACAGTTATGAATAAAATCATAGAATCGTATATTGAAAGAACATATGGTTTTGATGTAAACAATGCCACTTGTGAGGATTTTTTAAAAGTAACAGAAATTCTTGTAAGCGATGCAACTATGGATCATGAAAACGGGGAATGGGATTTTTCAAAATTTCCCAATCTCCGAAAAATAGATTGCAGTTATAATCCAATAGAGAAGCTAAATATCTCAGCAAATAAAAAATTGGAATATATAAGATTTGAAGGAGCTCGTGGTAATATTTCACACAAAATAGATTTTTCTGGTAATCCTCACCTAAAAACTGTAAGATCAGGACAAGATGGAGTGAAAGAATTAGATTTCTCTTCAAATATAGAATTAGAAGACCTTTCTGTTTTTCTAAATTCGTCATTCAGATGGTTGGATATTGATAATTGTACGAATCTTAGACGAATCAATACGCAAGGAGCTAATATTCCTTTCGTTGATTTAACCCATTGCCATAAACTTGAAAAAGTCAATATCAATTATTGGAATCTCTACAAAAAACGGGATGATGAATTTGGTCCTGGTTATCCAAGACCGATTGTTTTTGTTAATGAGGATTTTGACGAAGAAGTCATTGATACCGAAATTCGCCAAATTAATTACTACACTTACTATCTAATTAGAGTAAAAAAAGATAGTGTAGAAGAAAGATTCTTGAATAAATTAAAGTCAATGAAAGATGATATGCTTGCAATACCAGAGGATCGCTATGGAGTAGGTGTTGCAATTATGCATTATAAATTGCTTGAATTATATAAGAAAATGAAATTAGAGTAATAGAAAAATAGCCCAAACACTTGAGATGGAATGCAAGGTGTTTGGGCTATCGTGTCAGTCTCTTTCTTCAAAGAGAGTTCCTGGTGCTTTTATTGGGAAATTGGTCAATAGTCTATCTTTATAATAGCTAACATCAAACTTCAATGAATTAAAATCATTGTCCATGGAAACGTCCTTTATATAATGGAATGTAAGGTCTGTCTCTTGTTTTGTCATAACCTTACATTGTAGATGGATGTTGTCATACTTTACATCCTTTCCATTTTTAATCCTATCCTCAACAAATGCTAAATGTTTGGTATATCTATCTCTAACAATCGCATTGGCTTTTAATACATCTATTGAACCTAATATATCTCTAAGGAGAGGTTTAAGTAAAGAATCAATCTCATAACCAATACTATTTCGTTCACAAAGGATGGAAGCGATAACAGTGGTTCCCAAACCCATAAATGGATCAAGTACCGTGTCGCCTTTTTGTGAATACATATTTATAAGACGATAGGGAAGTTCAATAGGATAAGATGCGTTGCGTTCTCTTGATGGAGCATTGTCAATAGTTTGCTTAACACCTTTTATTTCCCAGATGTCAGAAAACCAAATATTTCTTTCTTCCCAAAAAAAAGAGCTATCTCTTCGTGCCTCCTTATCTTCTGTTGTTTTATACACTCGCTTACAACCTTTCCTAAAAATAAGAATCCATTCATGTTCAAGGGTAACATATGCGCCACATGGAAGCATGCCGCTTCCCATAAATTTGTTTGGGGCATTGGTCGTTTTTTTCCATAATATATTGGGAAGATTGGTAAACCCTAATTTTTCACAAGCCTGAATAATCCTTGTATTGTTATTATATAGTGCAAATTCACCATTAACAGTTCTTGTTGCATCCCCAATATTAATGCACATAAAAGAGCCTTCTTTAAGCACTCTCCAACATTCCGACCAGACTTTATCAAGTTCTTTATGCATTAATTCAAAAGCTGTTCTTGGCTTATTTTGTTTAAAAGCAGTTCTAATATCTGGATTTTGTGCAGCAAAAATATCATCCCACATTTCAATCATTGGATAAGGAGGGGATGTAACAATCATATCGATAGAATTATCATTTATTTGGCTCATGTTTTGAGCCGCATTAAAATAGATAATATGTCTCATTCCTTAGATACGTTTTTAGTTGAAGCAATAAGTTCCTTAATATCAACATCTAGTAAAGAAGCAATTTTTGCCAATGTTATTAAATCAGGCTGTGTCGAATTGGAACACCAACGACTTATAGTAGTGACACTAACTCCTAATTGTTCTGCTAACCAACGTCCTGTTTTGTCTTTTTCTACAAGAACAATTTTAATTCGATTTAAACCACTCATTGCTTATTTGTTTAAGTTTGCTGCAAAGTTATTAACTTATATCGTAATACGCAAGAATATTACATGCTAATATTATTTCTCTGCATCTGTTCAATTTTCCAATCATACCGACCCTCCGCCACATCGCTAACCTCTTTGAGTGTATGGCGATGTTTTATTTTGTCAAAAGGCTGTCGGCTCTCCGCATAGTCACAGA
>CALUYR010000177.1 GCA_944325045.1 Candidatus Gastranaerophilales bacterium | reverse complement strand
TAATCGCTTATTTTATTTTTCATATCAACAAGTGAACCCAATGCTGTTTTAAGTTCATCTCCGGCATTGCTTGATAATATTCGGACTGATTTCAGTATTATATCTTCCAAATCTTCTTTTGAATAATTCTGAATTTTTTTATCGAACTGTGAAAATAATATAAATGCTAATTCTCTTGCTGCTCTGCGCGCCTGCATAATTTTTCCTCTTTCATAATTAATAATTAACTGAACAAAAGGATATTAACACAAAAGAATTTTAAGAACAAGATAACAATTCAAATCTTAATTCTGCCCGGACGAAGAGAAAACAAAATCAGAAAACAATGCCAATACTAACCAAGCCTTCCGGATCTGTACGCGGCTGCGCGTCTTTGAGCAAGAATTGCCTGTGCTTCAGGAGAAAGGCCGGCTGATTTATTCCCAGATGAAGCAACTTGAGGGTTAGTGTTAAGATTAGTCTGAGTTGCAGCGGTATTTTTTTGACCGAATGTCTGATTAATTTCACCGGCAACATCATTTACACCTTTTGCAATAGTACCAATAGAGTTAATCCAGTCTTTAGCTGAGGTTGCCTGGCCGGAATTAAGCGGGTTTGTAGCGGTAGTTAACCCTTCCGCAAGACCATCGGATGCCCCCTCAACTGCTCCACCGGCAGCTCCGTTGTCCAGATTTTGCGCAACTTCATCGGCGATTTGACGGCTTTCTGCGGCCTGACTTGTCGCTTGTTCAAGAGTTTGGTCAATTTGTTTCAGGTCTCCGCTAAGATTTTTTACACCTTTAACAGCTGCACCTGCAGTTTGTACTGCGGAAGCTGCTGATGAAATAAATTTAGAAATATCTCCCTGAGCGGCAGCTGTGGCAGCCAAAGTAACCTGCGAAGCTGCAACACCGCAAGTCCCGACGGTTTCAACAGTTTTACCAATCTTGGATACAACACCACCGGCCTTAATAAGCGCGGCTCCGGCTGCTGCACCAAATACGGTTGCCGACAATGCCGTTCCGGTTGCGATCATAACCTGACCAACCTTTTGGGTTATTGAACCGATATTTTTTACTGTAGTTGAAATATCTGAAACTTTTTGAGCAAATTGTTCAATCTTTGAATTTTGAGCTTCTGCGTCTTTGGCAGTCTCCGTCATCTTGGTATAATATTTTTGTTTCATTTTAACCTGAGTATTCATTTTAGTCTGAGTAGAACTCAATTTACTCTGGGTAGTTTTAATCTTTGTAGTATACGATTCCTGGTTAGCAGCAATCGCATTCATACGTGATGAAATTGTTTTAAGTTTTTCCTGATCTTCGGGTTTGTTGCTGGCTTGAAGTTTTTGGGCTTCCGATTGAAGCTGCCTTAATTCTTCTTGCTCTTTTTCAGCTTGTTCTTGCAGTTTTTGAAGCTCTTTTTGCTCTTTTTCAAAAGTTTTAAGAGTTGAATTATATTCTTTATTAAGGTCTTTTTCGTCACGCTGAAGAGTTTTTACAGCGGCTTGAGCGTCTTTTTGTAAACTTTTAGCTACTTTTCCCTGAGCCTGAACTTCTTCAGTTTGTTTTTTGCAATTATCCGCATCTTTTTGAGCGGACTCTGCCTGAGCCATCCCGCTTTCTACAGAAACCTCCTGGGTATTTCCGGCATTATCCTTTATGGTAGCCCCGCCGTATGACTGCTCCCCGGTAGCTTCATCTTCCGAATAATAAGCGGTTATATTTGAACTATCCTGTGAAGCCTGTTCCCATGCACTCCACTGGTCTAATTTCGATTGAGAGGCCATAATACCATAATCGGCAGAATTTTCATCAATTCCGCCCTTTTGTGCTTCAGCCTTGTTACTTTGCTGCATTTGCTGCAACTTTGCAAGCGTTGAAGGATCTAATTTAGATATATTCATTCCGCCGCTCAATTTTATACTCTCATTTTATACCACTATATATATATAAAGTACATATTTTATATACATCTTACTGAAAATTTTTATTTTGTTACAAAAATTAATAAAAGCGTTACAAAAGTATAAGGAATTTGCGCTTTTTTTTTATTTTTGATAATATAATCAGGTATCTTAGTTTAGAAAAAGGGAGAATAAAATGAAATTAATGGAAGGCAAAAAGGGTATTATTTTTGGAGTTTCTAATACTCATGGGATAGCTTACGCTATAGCAAAACAATTGTTTGAAGCCGGAGCAGACATAGCATTTACATACGCCGGAGAGACAATGGAAAAACGTGTAAGACCGCTTGCAGAAGGTATGAATGCAAAATTAATAATGAGCTGTGACGTAACAAAAGAAGATGAAGTTGCAGCAGTATTCAAAGAATGCCAAAAAATTTACGGTAAACTTGATTTTGTGGTACACGCCGTAGCATTTGCTGCAAAAGAAGATTTGCAGGGAAGATTTATTGACACATCGAGAGAAGGCTGGGATTTAGCAATGGGCGTCAGCGCATATTCGCTTATTTCTCTTTGCAAGCATGCAGAACCTATTATGAACGAAGGCGGATCTATTTTTGCTCTAACTTACCTTGGATCCGAATATGTTGTAGCAAATTACAATGTTATGGGCGTAGCAAAAGCTGCACTTGAATCTTCAATGAGATATCTTGCAGCAGACCTTGGTAAGAAAAATATCAGAGTTAACTGTATTTCAGCCGGTGCTGTTAAAACGCTTGCTGCAAAAGGAATTTCAGGGTTCGACAAAATGCTTAAAGCTGCTATTGCAAAAGCTCCGCTCCAGAGAAATGTTTCTCTTGAAGACGTAGGAAAAGCCGGTTTATTCCTTGCCTCAGATCTTTCTACCGGCACAACCGGTCAAATCCTCTATGTTGATTGCGGCTGCCATGCGGTTTACGCATCTTTGGAGGAAATGGAAATCATCTCAAACGCAATTACAGCTCAGCACAAATAATAAGTGCATAATTTAAATAACATCTAAACGGGTGGACTAAAATTCTTATCCACCCGTTTTTGTAAAATAATTTAAGCAAACTTTTGTGTTGTGGTTTTGCAACGCAGACAGGTGAAATTATTGATGTAGCGGCAAAAACTGTATTTTTAAAGTTAGTTGACTTTAAGTCTAACTAAATGCTTATAATAGAAAAGAGCGCCCCCCCTCTAGGACTCTTTTTTATGGTGTCGTTATGGTTACTATTCTGGAACCCTCCACAACTTTGAATATCTATAGTTTGTATTATAAAACAGTCAACTCAAGAATATTACAATGTAAGGATAATTCTTGGGTTTAAGTAAACATAATTTTTATGCAAACTTAACTTCAATATCAGCACCAAGACCTCTTAAAATTTTCATTGTTGTGTCAAAGCTGGGCTGCACTTTGCCTTTTAAAATATTACATAAATTTGAACGATTAAGATTAATTTCCTGCGCAAATTTGCTTACTGAACCTCTTGCTTTTATCACGCGTTCAAGAGATTTAAAAAACAGCGTATAGTCACCATCTTGTGCGTATTCTTGTATGCTTAGTCTTAAGTAGTCCTTTTGATACTCTGTATCTTTAAGAACTTTCTGCATGTGTTGTTCATGAGTTATACTTCTTTTTAAAACATCGGATTTAATTTTCATATCAATTATTCCTTTATTTCATTAATAATAGTTTTTGCTTTTGCAATATCTTTACTCTGCGATGATTTATCGCCTGCACAAAGAATCAAAATGATTACATCTTGTGCCTCTGTAAAGTATATTCTGTAACCTGAACCTACTTTGAAACGAAGTTCAAAAAGGTCATTAGATATTCTCTTATAATCACCGTAATTGCCTTCTTCAAGCCTGTCAATTCTGCGGTCAACCTGCTGTCTTACAGATTTGTCCAGTTTTTTGTACCAGTCCTGATAAGGGCATTTTCCGTCTGCGGTAGTGTAATAGATGACTTGTTTCATAATTCTTCTTAATTGTATTGTATGCTATAACATACAATATGTCAATAGACTCATATTTTGTAAATACTTATTATGTTTACAAATATTAATAATTTAGGCAATATTTTTTTGTGTTAAGGTTTTATAAAAATGAAGTACCGTAGAGCAAACGGCAAGCATGAATTTTTACACCGAACTTGTCCGTATATTATGAAAGAATTAACAACAGAATACTACAATAGGAGAATAGCTCTGGGGGCTGGAGTGTGCGTAATTTTTCACCAATTATTATCCTAATGCTTGGATTGGTTTAATCTTTTTTATGTCATCAGCAATATTGCGTCTTGCAATTCTAAGTTCATAATCTTCCTGATAACGCAGGAAATAGCCTTGAGAAAGCCCAAAGTATGTCGTCAAACGCAAATCTGTATCTGC
>CALUYR010000176.1 GCA_944325045.1 Candidatus Gastranaerophilales bacterium | reverse complement strand
AGCTAAACAGTACAAATACGTTTTTTAGGTGATAAAATTTCCTCAAAATTGCTGAAATCTTTTATAATTAAATCAACAGCCCGAATATTTTTATATAAATCAACCGGCTCCATAGAAGCAATTGCAACAATTTTTCCAATACCTGCAGCTTTTGCTGCCTCAATACCTGACACAGCATCTTCAACAACAACACAATCCAAAGGTGCTAATCCCAATTTTTCAGCTGCAATTTGGTAAATATCAGGAGCAGGTTTACCTTTAATTTTTCCGTCGGAGTACACTATCTTATCAGTATCAAACCAGTTTGCAAGTTTGAAATGTTCAATATAAAAATCTACGTTATCTTTATCAGACATCGTAGCAATTGTGCGCGGAATATTATTAATCTTAAGATAGTTCAGAAATTCGACGGCATAAGGCGCAAGCTTGCAGGCATCACCCATAGCACGGCATCGGTTTCTGTACAATTCCTCTTTTTCAAATCCAAGTTTTTCAACAAGTTCAGGCGACGGCTCCTTGCCTATTGCATATTTAATTATGTCATGGTTTGTTCTGCCAAACATGTGATGTCGCATTTCTTCATCCGAAAAAGGTGTTCCCCTTAATTTTGCGGAAAATTCGCGCCACGCCTCAAGGTGCATTTCAGAATCAAAAAACAATGTCCCGTTAAAATCAAAAATAATTCCTTTATACTTATCCATAAAAATTCCTAATTATTGTTTACAATTTTGTTATAATAATCCAAATATAGCTGTGCGCTTTTTGTGTTATTAAGCTTTTTATAAACATAAGCAAGATTGTAATAAAAATCCGCAACAGTTGGTTTAAAGTAAATAGCATCTAAAAAAGCATTTTTAGCTTTTCTTAGTTCACCTGTTTTTATATAGGCACAACCTAAATTATAATAAGCATGTGCAAAATCTTTTTTATATTTTAAAACCTGCTTATATTCCTGAATAGCCATGTTGGGCTGTCCGTTCTGGAGGTGAAGGTTTGCAAGATTATAAAGCGCCTTATAATATTTAGGATCAACATTCAAAGCAGAATTATACATAAATTCCGCATCTCCGGCCTTATCGGAATCCATCATAATATTTCCCATAATAAGCCACTGTTGAGCAGATCTTTCCTCCTGCGGAACGCTGAGAAGAAGATTAAACGCGTCATCCAGGCGGTTTGCCGCGTAAAGGGAATTAATCCTTACTTCAGTATCAGAATCCGCTTCTGCAAAGGCAGCCTGCGAAAAAGAAAATATTATCAGTGCTGTTATAATAAACAATTTTTTCATAACAAAATTATAAACGAAAGAATAAAAAAATCAAAATTTAAAAAAAAAATTAAAAAAAAAAAAAAAATATATAATAATGTTGTTGATGTCTCTTTTACTGGTTAACCTCTGTTTCTCCTCCTTGAAACAGAGGTTCTTTTTTAAACGATGGTAATTAAGATAATAACCCATCAGGATCTCATACAGCAGAATAGATTTATTTATAAAGAGATATTTAAATATATATAAAAGAAAGGAGAATTTAATGTACTATAACGTTTTAGAAGCCAAAGATCTTGCAGATTTAGGAGACAGTAAATTTAACAAAGAAATTCTAATGGAAAACGATGCCTCATGCTTGTCGGTAATATCAATAAAGAAAGAAGAAATTATAGATACACACACATCTACAAGTGACACAGCAGTATACGTCATTGAAGGGAAAATCGAAATACATTTCAGCGCCGAAAAATTCACCCTTAACAAAGGTGAGATAATTATGTTCAAGCGTGATGATGAACATAAGGTAGCTGCACTGAAAGACAGCAAATTTTTCCTAATAAAAATATAAGAATTAAGCCGGCATTCAAAGCCGGCTTTTAAGTTTAAAACAAATTCTGCTGACCGTTAAAACCTTTTGCAGAATAACCAAGGTGTTTCAGCGCATAAGGTGTAATTTTTCTTCCGCGCGGAGTTCGTTGGATAAAACCTGCCTGCAAAAGATAAGGTTCACAGACATCCTCAAGAGTTCTTGTATCTTCTCCTAACGCAGCAGCAAGAGTTTCCACTCCGACAGGCCCGCCGTTATACTTATCAATGATAAGCTGCAAAAGATTTCTGTCAGTAGTGTCAAGCCCGCAGTTATCAATTTTTAAAATATCAAGAGCTTCATTGGCAATCTTACCGGTAATTTTGCCGTCAGCTTTTACCAGTGCAAAATCCCCAACGCGTTTGACAAGTCTGTTCGCAATACGCGGTGTACCTCTTGAGCGGGATGCAATAGCAGATGCACCGTTTTCGTCAATGTCGATCTCTAAAATTCCTGCAGTACGCTTAACAACTTGTGCAAGTTCTTCCTTTGTATAAAATTCCAGGCGATGAATAATCCCAAATCGATCACGCAGCGGGCCCGATAAGGATCCGGCCTTTGTCGTTGCTCCGATTAGAGTAAACTTTGGAAGCGGAAGTCGTAATGTTTTCACGGTCTGAGCCTTTCCGGTCGTCATGTCCAGGAAAAAGTCCTCCATTGCAGGATAGAGAATTTCCTCCGCAACCTTATTCAGTCTGTGAATTTCATCAATAAAAAGAATTTCTCCGCCTTTTAATGACATCAAAATTCCGATAATATCACGCGGTCGCTCAAGCGCCGGGGCAGAAGTTATTTTTATTTCAACACCCATCTGTGCTGCAATAACTCCGGCAAGCGTTGTTTTTCCAAGTCCGGGCGGGCCGTAAAATAACAAATGATCCAGCGGCTGCTCACGCTTCTTGGCAGCCTCTATCGTAATCTTTAAGGTTTCTTTAAGGGCTGTCTGGCCGATATACGAATCAAAACTCTTCGGACGTATGCTGTTTTCAAAAGTTTTGTCATTATCATTGGTCTCAGGCTCAATAACCGGATTCCTGCTGTTTATATCCACTTTCTTAAAATTATTTTTTTCGTCTGAAATTATACTCATAATTCTTGCTTTGAAAATTGTTTACATAACTTGTATTAAGCAAATATAAGAATATTCGGCTTAATATATTAATTAACATTTTAACTATTTTTATGTTATCATATAAATTAAAGTTAGGGAAATTATTAAGTTTAAATAACAGAATGGAGAGAAAATGAAAGTATCAGAACGCTTGGAAAAAATACCTCCGTACTTATTTGCGGAAATCGACAGGAAAATTGCAGAAGCGAAATCCAAAGGCCTTGATATAATAAGTCTTGGAATAGGCGATCCCGATACACCGACATTACAGCCGGTAGTTGACGAAATGCATAAAGCAATAGATGATCCTAAGAATCACGATTATCCGCCGTATAACGGAACCGAACAGTTCAGGAATGCCGCGGCTGACTGGATGAAGAAACGGTTTGGGGTTGCGCTTAACGCTGATACGGAAGTTCTGTGTAACATTGGTTCTAAAGAAGCTATTGCACATGTATTTTTCGCATTTGTAGACAAAGGCGACTATACACTTGTGCCGGATCCGGGATATCCGGTTTATAAAAATGCAACTATATTTGCTGGAGGAACACCTTATGCAATGCCGCTTTTAGAAGAAAACAACTTTTTGCCTGATTTTGAAAAAATTCCTGAAGATATTGCAAAAAAATCAAAAATCATGTTCTTAAATTACCCGAATAATCCGACAGGAGCCACAGCAGATCTGGAATTTTATAAAAAGGCAGTAGATTTTTGCAAAAAATACGACATACTGCTATGTTCAGACATGGCGTATTCTGAAATGACCTATGACGGATATAAAGCACCGTCAGTACTTCAGGTTGAAGGCGCCAAAGATGTAGCTTTGGAATTTTACTCTCACTCAAAATCATATAACATGACAGGCTGGCGTGTTGGATTTGTATGCGGAAATGCAGAAGCTGTCAAAGCGCTTGGAACTATAAAAAACAATATTGACAGCGGAACTTTTAAAGCAATTCAGCAGGCAGCAACCGCCGCTTTCACTATTGACCAAGCCTACATCGATAAACTTAACGGCATGTACCAGGAAAGACGCGATGTTATGGAAGCCGGGCTAAGAGAGCTCGGCTGGGATATAAAACCTTCCAAAGCAACTTTCTACATCTGGATTCCAACACCGGACAAAATGTCAAGTGAAGAATTTGCAACACGTATGCTTGAAAAGGCGCAGGTCGTTGTTCCTCCGGGAATAGGATACGGTAAATGCGGTGAAGGATATATTCGAATCGCTTTAACAAAAGATACCGAAACTCTTAAAAAAGCGCTCCAGCGAATGAAAGATGCAGGAATCAGGTATAAAAATTAAACTTTACTGAAATTGCACGCCGGCCAAATCCCGGATTTAGTCCGTCTATACAATTTATTACCAAGTAT
>CALUYR010000175.1 GCA_944325045.1 Candidatus Gastranaerophilales bacterium | reverse complement strand
GGAGGCGATACCTGCCTTGTGGCTATCCATAGGCAGGGCAAAAAAAATCAAGGAAATATCAAAAAATTTGCGGAAAAATTCCGAATAAGCGCAAAAATTCCTTACGAATTATATGATACAAACAGATACCAAAGTATTTCGGAATTTCCCGAGGATTATTTCAATTCAGTGAAAGAAGCAGGTTCGGTAAATGTCACACAGAATGCAAACGGCTATTTAACTTATATGGATCAGGTAATTTCTGTTAGCGGAACGTACTACCCTTCTTTGGGGCTGAGAATGTACATGCATTTGCACAACACAAAAGACTTGACAGTCCTTCCTGATAAAATAATTGTTGATAAAACCGGGTTGTCAATTCCTGCAATTGCAACCGGCAACGGAATCCAAAATCTTATAAAATTTTATAGGTTTTATGATAACACCGACTACACGCATAAAAAATATTCAGCCTCAGATATTTTGAAATCCTATGAGAATATAAAACAAGGCAAACCACCAATCATAGATCCTAAAGAATTTGATAATAAGATAGTATTTGTCGGAGCAAACGCAAAGGCAGCAGCACTCGGACTTGAGGATGCGCTTCCGTCACCATTGTTGAACCGGCACCCCGGAGTTGACATTCAGGCTACGAACCTCGATAACCTCCTCAATAACGACTTTGTAACTATTACCGGATTTTTTCAGGACTGCCTGACGTTGTTTTTAATTTCGCTCATAACGTTTATATTTATCTCAAGATTTTCTTTTTTCGTTTCCTTGGGATTAATTTTATCAACAGCATTAATATATTTGATATTTAGTGTTGTCTGTTACCGAAACGGATTTGCGGTCAATGTAATTACGCCTTTGGCAATTCAGGCGCTGACTACAATATTCGGATATTCATACCGGTTTATTTTAGAAGGAAAGAATAAAGAAAAAATTAAGCAGGCAATGGGCAAATATCTTTCCCAAGATATTATGAAAAATGTAGTTCAAAATATCGACGATATAAAATTAGGTGGGAAACGTGCCAATGTAACGGTTTTGTTCGCAGACATCCGCGGCTTTACAAGCATGAGTGAAAAAATGACTGCCGAAGAAGTTTCCAAAATTCTTAACGAATACTTTACGGAAATAGAACCGATCATAACACAGTATAACGGAGTTATAAACAAATTTATCGGCGATGCTGTAATGGCGATATTCGGAGAACCTATTCAGGACATAAACCATCCTGTTAATGCTGTAAAATGCGCCTATGCAATGCTGAAAAAAGTAGAACAGCTTCAAGACAAATGGCTTTTTGAAGGAAAACCCAAAATAGAAATCGGAATAGGAATTAATACCGGCGAAGCTTTTGTAGGAAACATAGGTTCAGAAAAAAGACTTGAATACACTGTTATCGGCGATACAGTAAACCTTGCAAGCAGAATTGAAAGTTATAATAAAGTTTACCATACCAATTTTCTTGTAAGCAGCTCAACATACTCGTACGTGAGTGATATAGCGGATGTAATTAAAATTAGCGAAGTTACCATCCGCGGCAAATCAAAAAAAATGGATATCTATGAAGTTTTAAGGCTGTGCGGAAAATAATTCCTGCAAATAAACATGGTATTGTAATTATTTTTTGTCCTTTGTATAATTAGGCCATAGTACGAATATAAATAGGGGATTAAAATTATGACAAGAAGAGTATTATTGTGTATCATGGACGGATGGGGTATAAGTACAAATCATCCGGAATTTGATGCAACAAAACTTGCACACGCCGAAAATGTTAACAGATTGGAAAAAGAATATCCGTCAATATCAATTCATGCTGACGGAGAATATGTAGGACTTCCGGCAGGACAAATGGGCAACAGTGAAGTTGGGCACCTTAATCTTGGAGCCGGCCGCATTGTTTATCAGGATTTATCAAGAATTAATAATGCAATAAAAGACGGTTCGTTCTTTAAAAATGAGAAATTTTTAATGGCTGTAAACCACGCCAAACAAAATAATTCTGCCCTGCACATTATGGGGCTTGTATCTACCGGCGGAGTGCATTCTTCTTTAGATCACCTGCTTGCATTAATAAAACTTGCTGCAGACGAAGGATTAAAAAAAGTATACGTACACGCATTTTTGGACGGAAGAGATACTCCGCCTCAAAGTGCCTGCACATTCCTCGAAAAAGTAGAAGAAGAACTAAAGAAATATAATCTTCCGCCTGTTGCTACAATTATCGGCAGATACTATATTATGGACCGTGATAACCGCTGGGAAAGAGTGGAAAAAGGATATGATGCACTGCTTTTAGGAGAAGGTGAAAAGGCCGCTTCTGCTTGCGAAGGTGTAAAGGCGTCTTATGCAAGAGGCGACAACGACGAGTTCGTTCTGCCGACTGTTATCGGCGGTGAAGAAAGCCGTATGCACGATAATGATTCGATTATCTTCATAAACTTTAGACCGGATAGAGCAAGAGAAGTTTCAAAAGCGCTTAACTTTGAAAACTTTGACGGATTTAGCAGGAAGAAAGTTCTCAAAAACATCTGCTATGTAACAATGACAAGCTATAATGAAGATTTTACCTTCCCGGTTGCTTTCCCTAAAGAACATTTGAAAAATATTCTTGGAGACGTTCTTGAAGCTAACGGCATACATCAGTTCAGAACAGCTGAAACAGAAAAATATGCACACGTTACATTCTTCTTTAACGGAGGGATTGACGAGCCGCAGCCTCATGAAACAAGAGTTCTTGTTCCGTCACCTAAAGTTGCGACATACGACATGCAGCCAGAGATGAGTGCGCCGGAAGTTTGCAAAAATGTTCTTGAGGCCATAGGCAATCCGGAATATCAATTTATACTTGTTAATTTTGCAAATCCTGACATGGTAGGCCATACCGGTGTTCTTGAAGCGGCTACAAAAGCTTGCCATGTCGTTGATGAGTGCGTAGGAAAAATTGCAAAAGCCTGCGTTGAAAATGACATTATAATGCTTCTTACAGCTGATCACGGAAATTCCGAAGTCATGGTAAATGCAGGAACCGGCAAGCCGCAAACCGCACATACAACAAATAAAGTTCCGTTTGTGCTTATCAATGCGCCTAAAGATTTAGAGCTTAAAAATGACGGTGCACTTTGTAATATTGCTCCGACAATTTTACAACTATTACAGATCAAACAGCCTCAGGAAATGACCGCAGAATCTTTAATCAAATAATAAGGAAACCGGCATTCATTGCGCAATGCCGGTATTTATATATAAAAGGAACAGCCCGACATGACTACAGAAAACACTTTGAATATTGACTTTTCTATAAAAAAGAATAACGTAGATGAACTGTTTTTTAATCTTTCTGAAAACCCGGAAGGATTCAAAAATAAAGATTTTCGTTATACTCTCAGTTTGATTTACCAGACGGTAGAGGACGAGTTTAAAGATGTTTTTCTTAGCCCATACACTCCGTCAAGAAATACAAACTTTTTTCTTATTAACGAAGGCGGGAAACTATCCTTTTTCATTACTCCGACAAACAACTTTGAGTATTACCTGAAATCTAAAGGATCACTTTTCCGCTTCAAATCCCAGGTTGTCGGTGACCAGGTAGGATACATTATGAATTTGGATCTTGTAATGGATTACTTTGGCGGTTTTGGGGAAATTATAGATATGGAATCGCTGACACCTACATTTATATATATGAACGCGCTTGCTCACTTTGTTATGAAGCTGATCGAAAAATTATACTTTATCCCGGTAGTTAAAACCAAAGGGCAAATGTTTAAAATCGTTTACGAACCGATCATACCTAACCAGCAAGTAGCTAATATTATTAACAAATTTGAGCAAAGTATTCCTGAAAACCTCTTTATCAAAGGAGATAAACCTGATAACTTTGTTAAAGATTTTGTTCATAACTATATGAATTATGTTATATATAAATTCCTGAATATAAAAGCCTATAAATTTAAAGATGTTAAATCCGGGACTTACATGATTAAAGATCTTGAGCAGCGCTCAACCATGCGTGGAATTGAAATTGCCGAAAACTTCTCGCAATGGTTTGATGAATTATATTTGGGGAAATATGATGTAATACCATTCTTCAAAATAGAAAAAATTGAAGATGAACTTTTCCGGCTAAAAGTTCATATAAAAAACAGAAAAACCAGTGAGAGCGTACTTATAGATGAACTTTACCATGAAGATACCGTCTTTGGCGCCAATTCGTCTGACATTGCCAAAATTGTTGAAAAACAGCTTAATTACGCCATCAAATATATGCCTGAACTCGAAGATCTGTTTGAAGATGAAGAAAAACTTGCGCTGGATCTTAATTTGAATGAAGTTTACAAAATTATTACCCAAACAG
>CALUYR010000174.1 GCA_944325045.1 Candidatus Gastranaerophilales bacterium | reverse complement strand
ATCTTCTGGGAGTAGATATTAAATGCTGTATTGAAAAGATTATAGACAATCTTAACGCCGAAAGCGGAGAACTGGAGTTTAAATTTAAATACTTTATAGAAAAAAAAGCGCCGGTAACAAAACTTACTGCACAAATGAGCTATGACTGTTCTTTTGAGGGAAGGATATATGACGGGAAATATAAATTTATCCTCGGGGTTCAGGTGCCGGTGACAACTCTCTGCCCTTGCTCAAAAGAAATTTCCGAAAACGGTGCACACAACCAACGAGCATTTGTAACCGTAAAGGTTTCGTACGCGGAAGATCAGCATATTTGGCTTGAAGATCTTATTACACTGGTTGAAAATTGTGCCTCTTGTCCGGTTTATCCGCTTTTGAAAAGAGAGGACGAAAAATTTGTAACTGAAAAAGCTTGGGATAACCCTAAATTTGTAGAAGATGTGCTCAGAGATGTTGTAGTTAATCTGAGAAATAATCCTATAGTTGAAGAATTTGAGGTTGAGTGTGAAGCGTTTGAAAGCATCCACAATCATTCAGCCTGGGCATATCAGAAAGAACAAAAATAAATTTAAAGTGCTGCAAATCGTTTGTTAATGTGTATGTATGATACATTTTTACTTATCAAGACAGACACTCCAAATAAGTTTTTTATTATCGCAAGGACATTTGACATTAAGTAAATAAAAGCAAAGTTGTCCGGCTGACTGTAACATAACACGCATGGCGGTCAGACACATAGGTTTTATAGGTTAACGTTTTCAGTGGCGGTATAATCTTTGACCAGCATCCTGTCTTGCTTTTTTTTTGGAGGACGCATGCCCATTCTGCATTACGCTTCGCTGTACGGGAGGCACAAATCTTTTAACTTTAAAGAAAAAACCGCTTTTACTATTTGCCTCAATTATGCAGAAGGATATACACGGACTCTAGGGCCGTTTCCTTCAGTTATATCCAGCCCAACAAGTCTGCCGGATTTATCATATACATATTCGCGCTTAATAGAATTTGTGTTTGCTAAATCTGTTATGTATTGATTTTTGACTTTACCTTTTCTGGTATAGCTTGTAAGAATTGAAACCGGATCAATTGAAAGATCGTTGTTCTTAATCGTTGCAACATTTTGTTTAGGTCCGAAAATAAGATACTTTCTTCTTACCCCTGTACGTGAATATGATTTAAATAATCCGTCTGCCTCGTTGAAATCAGCATCCAAGACATCAAACCCTTTAAATGATTTATATTCAAGAGCTTTATCATCTCTTCCGAATTTCGTAAATACAGTTCTGGTTTCAGGAGCACCTGTTTGCTTATTAAATGTAATAATTTCTTTATGACCATTACGGTTAATTCTTTCGGCTCTAATATTTCCGTTTCTCAACACGCTGAATGAGAATGCTTCATCGCCCGTACGAGACATGTAATCCGCAAGTTTTTGGTTAATCTTTTCCTGAAGTTTTTTGCCGGAAATACCGCCGCCCATCAATCTTTTGACAGCACCGCCAAGCCAACCTTTACGCCCTGCTAAAACAACGCCTGCAAGACCAACCAGTGTAACCAGAACCGGCGCTAACATAGAGTGACTTTTTACCGGTGCAGCTGCGTCGGACGCCTGCGGAACCGCTTGTTCGTATTGAGAAGGTTTGCTTAATATTTCTTCAACACTTGGTGCCGGAGTAGCATTTGCCTGCGGGGCATGCAACAAGCTTGAGCCGAATGATGGGATAACTGTCATTTTATTACCTTTCTACCTTTTTGCACACACTTATAGTTTTTATTCTACAACTATTATAAAAATAAAACATAAAAATTATTGCCAAACTACAAACATTTGACAATAAATATGTTACAAAACTTAAGAAATGCAATTAAAACATCGGCATAATTTGCTGCTGCATAATGTCGTTTCCGTCATAAAATTTCGGGAAAGTATCATAATTCATAGGAACATTTTCATCCGCATTCTGTTGTGTATTTGAAGCAGGTGTATCTCCTAATTTTTTTATAACCTTTTTTACAGGCTGAACATCAGAGGCATCAAGTTCTACAGCGCCAAATTCATCATCTCTTTCATTCTTTTCTGCATCCTTTTTGAATTTAAAATTCATATTACTAGGCAATTCATAATGGAATCTGGCGTCATTAGGTTTTGTAAAATATTTTACGGACTGAACCTGGACAACACCATCTTCGGCAGCAAAAACAGCAGCTCCAACCAGTCCTAAAACGGCTATTGCAAATAATCTTTTCATAAAAATCATACCCCTTATATTATAATCCTTCTGTAATTATACTATCATATATATTCTGCTGTGTCAAAGTAACAATATATCAATAATTGTTAAATTATCATACATTTGTATGTTAAAAATTCTATTAAGGTTGTATAATATAATTGTAAATAAATATCAATTTACAACACATAAGAGGATATTACAAATGGAAAAACAATATGTTCCGTTTATGCAACAGCATGATTTATTAATACCAATGATTATAGTTGCAGCTATATTAATTGTTTTATATCTCATCTACATCAGCGTTATACAGAAAAAGAACAATGTTAAGGAAGCATTTGCAAGTATAGATGTTCAGCTAAAAAAACGGTATGATTTAATTCCCAATATATTATTTATCGCAAACAAATTCATGACGCACGAAAGAGAACTGCTATCCGGCATAACCCAACTTCGTGCTCAAGCCGCTAAACTTCCGGCTGATCTTGCAAACGCCCGGGAAAAAATTGATCTTGATAATAAGATTAGCGGTATGATGGGACAATTAATGGTAAATGTAGAAAATTACCCGCAGCTTAAGTCCGATCAGACAATGTTACAGGCTATGCAGACTTATAGTGAACAAGAAGAACACATTGCTGCAGCAAGAAGATTTTATAACTCTGCTGTTAAGGATCTTAATAATGCTGTGGAAATTTTCCCCAGCTCGCTTGTCGCTATGCTTTTAAATATTAAACAAGCACCGTTCTTTGAAGCAAATGAACAAGAAAGACAAAGAATAGACGCAAGTCAATATTTTTCATAAATTTTTATCAATGAATATAAAATATTCAAGAGTTCGGCAATTTTCTGTGTTGAACTCTTTTTCTTAACCTAAATCACTAAAAGCATTCAGTTTTTAGGCCTCTATGATGCCTCCGCCCAAAACCAGGTCACTATCATAAAAAACAACAGATTGCCCAATAGCAATTGATTTTTGCATATTATCAAATTTAACAAGAACATTCCCGTTTTCCAGCGGAGTAAGAGTTACATCGGTAGGTTTTTGTGTTGAACGAATTTTTGCCTGGCAGCTAAGAGGATTTTTTAAATAATCAAAAGGAATCCAGTTTAACTTTCCGGCAACAAGCGAATCTTTCATAGTATCATCTTTCCCGCCAACGACAACTTCATTAGAATCTTTCCTTAGCTCCAAAACATACAAAGGTTCTGACGCGGAGATCCCAAGCCCTTTTCGCTGACCGATAGTATAATTCCAAATTCCGTTGTGACAGCCGAGAATTTTCCCGTTCTTATCAACAATGTTGCCCTTTTTGGGCTGAACACCCAAAAGTTCATTGTAGTCGCCTTCATAAAAATCCTGACTGTCAGGTTTATCAAAGACGTTCAGTCCGTGCTTTTCTGCCAGGGCACGGATTTCATCTTTATTGTATGTTCCGAGAGGGAGCATTATTTGGGCAAGCTGCTCCTGCTTCAATCTATATAAAAAATAGGACTGATCCTTATTTTCACTCAACCCTCGCTTTAAAAGATATCTGTTATTTTCTTCCACAATACGTGCATAATGGCCGGTTGCTAACTTATCAAATGTTAATCCGTTTGCTTTTGCAAGTTTTGGCAGCACATCAAACTTTATAAGGCTGTTACACCAGATACAAGGGTTGGGGGTTCGGCCTTCGAGATATTCTTTTTTAAAATTATCCAATACGATCTTTTCATACTGCTCGGCGCAGTCAAAAACATATAAAGGAACGCCAATGCTTTCTGCAACTTTTTTAGTTTCCTCGATATCTTCTTTCTCGTCAGGCCCGTAGCAGGCAGCATGTGTCGGCTTTTTGCCGGAGTTTTGAACGAAACTTTCCTGAATTTTTTTATGGATTTCTTTTTTACCCCAAATAGCCATAGTGGCTCCTATAACATCATGTCCTTGCTCTTTAAGCATTAAGGCCGTAACTGTGGAATCAACTCCGCCAGACATTCCGACTAATATTTTCATTGGGGAAACCTCCTTATTCAACTATTCAAATCCGGTTAAGTCTTAATCTAAATTTTAACCTGATAAAAAAAAAATATCAACAGATTTATTTTATATCATTAATAGCATTATATTTTATATATATTTAAA
>CALUYR010000173.1 GCA_944325045.1 Candidatus Gastranaerophilales bacterium | reverse complement strand
TATGTGCTAGAACTCGTCCCCGTGTCTAGTTGAATATCTGCTCCGGTCTCGTAGGCCGGATTTCTGTGTTCCAGGAGGGTCTGATCATAAATCGGGTAGCTGCCACCGCCACCGCCGCCTATCGCCTGAAATGTAAAGTAAGCAGCATTTGGCGCCTTAGTTGCAGGGTCAAACTTACATCTGGCCCCCCCGGCAACTGTACCAATGACTTTACCAAGCGGCTCTTTTTCAGTACCGCCTTCCGCAGCATTAATATAATCAGGATCTTCTATCCCATTTTTTTCTGTTGCATAATATTCTCTGACTTCACCATTTGTTGTAACCCAGCACTCATAGCGTCCATGTTCACCACGGTTCACACGCTTTTCAACCTTTTTATGCACAAGCGGAGGAATCGCCAGAATGAGAAAGGATATTATCAATAAAACCATAAGCATTTCTGCGACAGAAAACCCATCACGGTTTTGTTTCTTTTTACAAATTTTTAACATATATCCAATCTCCAACTCTTGTCCTTATGTTTGTATAAAATAACTCTATTTTATTAATTATATTTTACCATGTTTTTATACTTTTGTAACTACTTTGTTACAAAAAGTTATGACAATGTTCCTAAAACGCATTCAGCCAGCACGTTTGGCGGACGTTTAATCCCGCTTAACATTTTTTATCATCTTTTACTCAATTTTATTCTTCTTTTATATCGTGAAGGCCTATTGTATATTATTTTTGTTGGTTGTAATATTCCTACATAAAGGTTTGCTATGGATATCTTATTTATAATCGACAGAATTGAATTTAAATATTTCGAATTTAACAATCTCGTTACTAATTTCTGGCTTATCAGAGAACTTATCAAATATAATAATCAGGTCTTTATCACAACTATCGACAACCTCTGCCTGATTAATCAAAAAGCTTACGCACACTGCAGAAAAGTCTCATTGGACAAAGATAACATCGTTTACGCCAAAGAAACCCAGCTCTCGATTATTGAAAGTTTCAGACTGGTTATGTTCCGCCAGGATCCCCCAGTCGACCTCGATTACATTAATTCCACATACATATTTGACTTTGTCGATAAAAATAAAACCATCGTTATTAACTCTCCTTCCGCTATCAGAGATTTTAACGAAAAAATGCATACTCTTAATTTCGCTCACCTTATGCCGCCTAATATCGTATCTGCCTCTAAAACAGATATTATTAAATTCCTTAACGAATACGGGGAAATAGTCCTTAAACCTCTTAACAAATGCTTCGGAGCCGGGGTTATGACGCTGAAAAAAGGCGACAAAAATACAGCCGTTATTATTAACTCTATGACTAATAACGGTTCCACTCTCTGCATGGTGCAAAAATACATTCCTCAAGCTGTCAACGGCGATAAAAGAGTTCTCTCCCTCGGTAATAAAATTCTGCCTTACTGCATTCAAAAACTTCCAAGCAACGACGATTTCAAGTTTAACGAGCATTGTGACCAAAATATTATCAAAGCAGAATTATCCGATCAGGAAATATCTGACTTCACTTCAGTAGCCGAAAAACTTAATTCTCTGGGAATCCTCATGGCCGGACTTGATGTTATTGATGGAAAAATTATCGAAATTAACGTCACAAGCCCATGCTACTTCATCAAAGAAATTAACAACCACTTCAATTGCCATCTTGAACAAGAAATTACGAGCTTTATCCTGAACTCCGTTAATGAAAAATTCCTGGCAAAAGTCTAACCCTGGCGAAACACAATATCTTTTTCGGGCAGACATGCGCAAAAACACTTTCCTAATCAATAACAGATAAAAATATGCTTATTCATTACAGTTAAAATTACGCACCATGGCTTGCGTCTTTTGCGTTTGCGGCATATTTTGCAAGATATCCCCCAGTAACTTTCGCCTGATATTTGGGCAGCAAATTACGCCGGGTATCAAGCTCCTCATCCGAAACCATAAGCTTTATTGAACGGTTTGGGATATCAATTCTTATTCTGTCGCCATCTTTAACCAATGCAATTACCCCGCCCTCGGCAGCTTCGGGGCAGACATGGCCGACGCATATTCCGCGAGTTGCTCCGGAAAATCTTCCGTCCGTTATTAATGCACAGGTTTTCCCAAGGCCTTTGCCAACCAAAAGAGACGTAGGCGCTAACATCTCCCGCATTCCGGGGCCACCTTTCGGGCCCTCATAACGGATTACTATTACTTCCCCCGGTTTAACAGTATCCTCTTCTAATGCCTGCATTGCACTCTCTTCGCTGTCAAAAGTTCTTGCTGTCCCTTCAAATTCATAACACTCAGGGGAAACTCCGGAAATCTTTATTACACAACCGCCTTTGGCTAAATTTCCATACAATACTCCAAGTCCGGCCTCTGTATAAGAGGATTTATCATAAGGAGGAATCACAGACTCGTTTGCATAAGCGTCTTTCGCTATTTCTGATAAACTTAGCCCCGATACCGTAATAGCATCATCAAGCAAACCTTTTGATAGAGATTGTTCCGGCTCAATTTTATCAAGAGCAGCCTTAACCCCCAGAGACTTCAACACAGCCGGAATACCGCCGGATAAGTGGAAATCGGTCATTGTCAAACTTGACGACGGATTAATTTTTACTATCTGGTGAATTTCGCGGCTCAAGCGGTCAAAGTCATCCAGTGTAATATCAATCCCGCCTGCATTAGCAACAGCCAAAGTGTGCAAAAAAGTATTTGTTGAACCGCCAAGTGCCAAATCACATTTTATCATATTAAGCATACTTTTCTTTGTTATAATATCTGATGGCTTTATGTTATTTTTTACAAGTTCTGTAATCTGCATTCCGCTTTCAAAAGCTATTCTCCGCTTTTGTGCAGAAACAGCAGAAGCCGAAGCACAATAAGGCAAGCTCATTCCTAAAACTTCCGCAAGACAAGCCATGGTATTTGCAGTATACATTCCCTGGCACGAGCCGGCTGAAGGGCAGGAATTTTCCTCCAGCTCAAGCAAATGTTCTTTTGTTATTTCGCCTTTACGAAATCTTCCAACCGCTTCAAATGAACCGTTTACCATTGTTAATTTTGTTTCCTCCCGGCACATTCCGTCAAGCATTGGCCCTGCAGTAACTATTATTGCAGGAATATTAACCCGCAAAGCAGCTATGAGCATTCCTGGAGTAACTTTATCGCAATTTGAAAGCAATACAAGACCGTCAAGCTGATGAGCTTCAGCCATCGTCTCTATACAGTCCGCGATTAAATCCCTGGAAGGCAGAGAATAACGCATGCCGCAATGTCCCATTGCAATTCCGTCACATACTGCTGGAACACCGAAAATAAAAGACTGTCCGCCGCCAGTATGAATGCCTTTTTCAATTTGCCTTTCCAAATCGCGCATTCCGATATGCCCGGGAACCAAATCCGTAAATGAACTTGCTATTCCTATAAAAGGTACATCCATATTCTTCTTGCTGACCCCGGCAGCCATCAACAAACCTCTGTGAGGGGTTCTTGCAAGACCGGTCTTTACATTGTCACTTCTCATAACTTATCCCTTTACTTTCAAATTAATTATATAGCAAGCACTAAATAAGTTCAATCAGAATTTAAACGGGTAATTATCCGGAATGCGCCAGCCATTCAGCTGAATTAGTGTAGTACAGTAAGCCCTCTCATTTATAGGATTCTCATTGCACCCGTAATTAGACGAATTTAGAAGAGTTGAAATATTGCCGTCCCACGTGTATTTATAAGGTTCAACACCTTTTTTGTAATGGTATTTATTCAGACGTGAAGAGTCTGAAGGTGCAAATAAAAAGACAAAATATCTTATTCCTGCATCAACAGGATCAACACTGATTAAGCCATTATTTCGAATTCCTAATTTATAATCTTTTGCTTCAGGGTAAAATATCCAGGATGCGTAGCCAATAATAGCAAGACTACCGTCTGGGAAAAATATATTTACCTTACCGGAATCTGTATTTATATTAACATTTGTATCAAGAGTTAAAATATAAGGTTTTATATATTTGTTAAACCAGCCTATCATTTTTGACTCCTGGGTTTTATCAATGTTACCGTCATCATCAACATCATAAGCCTCTGGTTGTTCATCCCAGTATTCTTTTGGCCCGTTATCTCTTTCTGACATTAAGATAACCTGATTCATGGCACTATAGAACTTTTTAAGCCTTGTTTCAACAACTGTTTTCCTGTAATGACCAGTCAAAACCGGCAGAGTCATTGCTGCAACCACACCGATTATGCCGAGAGTTATTAAAACCTCTGCTAACGTAAACGCGGCCTTGCGGGGGGCACAGCCACATCTTACTTTACGCTTTAATTTGTCAGATAAAACTTTACTAATTGTTTGAACTTTATTCACTTTTTCTTTTTTAGGGC
>CALUYR010000172.1 GCA_944325045.1 Candidatus Gastranaerophilales bacterium | reverse complement strand
GATTGACGGGTAATCTTTAGATAAAAATCCTTGTCTGAAATCATCTGCTAAATTTTTCATTTGAGTTAAATAAGCATCTGCATTTCTAGAAACTTCATATTCTTCTAAAGTTCTTTTTATTTTCTTTGAAAATTCCTCATAAAGAAGTGGATCATCATATCTAACTTGTTTTAATTTTGCTTCCACTCTTGTTTTAATGAAATCAGCTTTCGCTTCTTTGGAATCTAACCCATTTAAGACATCTTTCATTCCTTTTTCATCACCAATTGAAACAGGATTTACAACAGTAACAACACCTGTTGCATTTACTGTTCTGTCAGGGTTTTTGGAAACATAAGTTACATTTTTAGGTCTTGAATTTTCTTCTGTTTTATTTGTAACCTGTGTTTTATCAGCTGTAAAACTAACTTTTGCTACACTTGTCATGCACTAACCTCTAATTTTTTTACATACTATATTTATATAAAAAAACAAACATAATTTTATTTGTTATAAATTCAATATTTGTAAAGATATGTGAAGGTCGTTTATAAGACAGTTTTCTTGAACCTTTCAAGATCTTCAAGCGTATCAATACCGACCGGAACAAAATCTACGATAGAAGTTTTAATTTTCATACCGGTTTCGAGTGCTCTAAGCTGTTCCAGACTTTCTGTCAGCTCAAGCGGGGTCTGCTTCAGGGCAGTCATTTTAATCAACGCCTCCCGCTTATAGCCGTAAATTCCCAGGTGACCGTAAAATACTGCAACATCAAGATTCCTTTCAAAAGGAATCTTTGATCTTGAAAAATAAAGTGCGTAGCCGTTAACATCAATTACACATTTTACTAAATTGGGGTTATTAATTTCAGCCTCGTCATGCAAAACTCTTATCAAAGTTGAAATATCTGCATTTGCGTCAAATTTTACGTTTTCAATAACAGAATCAATACTCTCAGGAGTAATCATCGGTTCATCTCCTTGAAGATTTACCACATAAGAGATTTCCGGGTGTCGGTCTACAACTTCTCTAATTCTGTCGCTTCCGCATTTGTGCTGGTTGGAGGTCATCTCACAAACCCCGCCAAATTCACACACAGCATCATAAATTCTTCTGTCATCTGTCGCGACAATTATCATATCCGCAAGTTTTGTCTGTTTTGCCTTTTCATAAACCCACCTGATAATAGGTTTACCTTTTACTTCTATAAGCGGTTTTCCTTCAAGTCGTGAAGAACCATACCTTGCCGGAATAATAATAGCTGTTTTTGACATTTTAATCTCCTATTTTAATTACTTGCTGCAAACCTTCTAATGTCTCAGGTGAAAGATAAATTCTTAAATTTTTTGAATTTTTTGGATTAACTTCCAGTGTTTTGCCATAAATCAACGGCGAAGCTGAGTATTTTAGTTCAGATAAATCTTTTATAATTAAACACCTGTTTTTGTAACGGAAAAGGATAAAATTATCGAAAATTTCAACTTTGCAGTTCGGGTTTTTGGCAATCTGAACTTTATCAATACTCAAATCATGACCGGCTATTGAGTATACTGTAGCGGAAAATACTTTTTCCGGTTTGCCATAAGCTCTTTTCACATCCGGATATTTCAAGGTAAATGCAGACATCGCAAGCTTTAAATCACTTATATAAAAATAAATGCACAAAGCCGGTGCTCCAATTATGATAAGTAAAAAAAGCAATTCAACCATTAATTTTGACCTCTCATTTTTTTACGACAAATGCAACCCACTGATTTTGATGAATTTCTTCAGCAATAATCAAATTATGTTTTTTTACAGCTTCAATAACTACCGTTTTTTTCTCATCAAGTATACCGCTTAAAACCAGAAAAGCGTCATCTTTCATAAGTTTTTTCAGATCTCCCATAATATCTGCCAAAACATTATGGAGGATATTTGCAAGCACAAAATCAAATGTTTTCTGTATTTTATCTGCAGTATTAAGTTCAAAGAAGCAGGCATTTTCGAGGTTTTCGGCTGAAGTTGATATTTTTATACCGTTTTTTACAGCATTAACCTTTGCAACATCAATTACAGTCTCATCATTGTCGCAGCCGTATGCACTCCGGGCGCCGAATTTCATTGCACAAATTGCGAGAATTCCTGATCCCATACCAATATCTGCGACATCAGAACCTGGTCTCATATATTTTTCAATAGACTTCATGCAAAGCTGCGTTGTCGCATGGGTTCCGGTTCCGAATGCGCAGCCGGGCTCCAATTTTATAATAACTTCATCATTTCTCTTAGGCACATAATCAATCCAATCAGGCACAACGGTTATTCTTTCAGAAACAGAAGTTACATCCCATTTTTCTTTCCATTTTTTAGACCAATCTTCATTTTCTTTTTCAAAAAGAGAAAACTCCCAGCTTCCAAGCTCTTCGTCAGACAATCCATGTGTTTTTAAAATTTCCCGCTGCTTATGTAAAATAGTCTTAACGGAATTACTCATATCTTCAAAACTACAGTCGTTTTCAGGAGCTAAAAAAACACGCAGGGTACCTTCGGTAGATGAAATCATCTCCAAATCTTTATATGCCTCTTCAGCTAAAACAACACCTTCACAAGGCAGCATCTCAAAGCAAATATCAGAAACAATATCCTCAATATCAGGATTTATTTTTAATTGGAGTTCATAATATTTACCGTCCATCAATTCATGCCTTCTTCTTATTCCTCAAAATTAACAGCGAAAGATTAACCTTCAATAAAAGCACCCATTTTTCTGTATTTTTCATAACGATTGCTTTTCAAATCTTCCGGAGATAGTTTTTCTAACTCTTCGATAGCAGATTTAATAGTATTTTTCATTTCGCTGCACATTAATTCATAATTATGATGAGCCCCGCCGATAGGTTCTTTTATTGCGCCGTCAATGATACCGAATTTCAATAAATCAGGAGCTGTAATTTTCAGTGCCTCAGCAGCAACAGAAGCTTTAGCCGCATCACGCCAGAGTATAGAAGCACAGCCTTCAGGGGAAATTACAGTATAGTATGCATGTTCCAGAAGGTAAACTCTGTCTGCAACAGCAAGTCCCAATGCGCCGCCTGAACAGCCTTCACCTGTTATAATTGCAATTACCGGAACAGTTAATTTTGCCATATCACGTAAGTTAGTTGCAATAGCAACTCCCTGGCCGGTTTCTTCTGCACTTATACCCGGATATGCGCCCGGTGTGTCAATTAAAGTAACAATCGGCATATTAAACTTATTTGCGTGTTTCATCAATCTAAGCGCTTTTCTGTAACCTTGCGGCTGAGGCATACCAAAATTGTATTCCAGGTTTTCTTTGGTAGATTTGCCCTTCATAGTTCCGATAATCATAACCGGACGCCCGTCAATTTTTGCAAGGCCGCCGATAATTGCTCTGTCGTCCATTCCCTGGCGATCCCCGTGTAATTCTACGAAATCAGTACAAATACCGCTGACATAGTCTAAAAAATTAGGACGTTCAGGGTGTCTTGCGATCTGCAATTTTTGAGCAGGTTTAAGATTTTCATATAAATCTTTTTTATAGGCTTCTGCCTGCTGCATAAAAGTTTCGATCTCCTTTGTTGAATCCATGCCGGATTCGAGACTCATTTGTTTCAGTTCTTCAATTTTCTTTTCAATTTCCATAATCGGTTTCTCAAAATCTAGTATTGTTGTCATCTTATAATAATCCTTTAAACTCAATCTCTTATTATTCGTGCATAGCAAAGATATTCGCAAGTGTTTTTCTCAGATCTTTGCGTTTAGAAACGACATCAACCTGCCCGTATTTAAGAAGATATTCAGCCGTTTGGAAATCAGACGGAAGTTTTTGTCTAATAGTTTGTTCGATAACTCTGCGTCCTGCAAATCCGACTCTTGCACCCTGTTCGGCAACAATGATGTCGCCCAGCATTCCAAAACTCGCAGTAACACCGCCAAATGTAGGTTCAGTAATGAGGTTTACATATAAAATTCCCTCATCATCGAGTTTAGAGACAGCGCAGGCAGTCTTAGCCATCTGCATTAAGCTCAAAGCGCTTTCCTGCATTCTTGCACCGCCTGAAGATGTAACAGCCAAAACCGGAAGTCTTAGTTCAACAGCTTTTTCAATAAGTCTTGCAAGTTTTTCACCGACAACACTGCCCATTGAGCCGCCCATAAAGTCAAAATCCATAATTGCTGCTGCAATTTTATGCCCTTCAATTTTTGCAAGCCCGGTAACAACAGCATCATTCAAATCAGTTTTGTCCTGAGCCTTTTTCAAGCGGTCTTTGTAAGATTCTGTATCAAAAAACTCAAGCGGATCAGTAGGTTTAATATCAGTAAACAATTCTTCAAATGAATTTTCGTCAAAAAGCTGTTTTCTTAAACTCGTTTCTTCTTTAAATATATTGTAAAAAAAATCACTCACTCGATCT
>CALUYR010000171.1 GCA_944325045.1 Candidatus Gastranaerophilales bacterium | reverse complement strand
TAGCATGAGCAATCTGCGCCTGTATATCAATATGATTTAAAGGAACTGTTCCGGTTAACACCAGCGCAACGCACACATATAAAACAGTACACAAAACAAGCGTTCCGAGAATTGCTATCGGTAAATCCCGCTGTGGATTTTCTGTTTCCTCTGCCGTTGTTGATATTGCGTCAAAACCGATATATGCAAAAAATATCAAAAACGCTCCCATAAAAATTCCCTCAAAACCGTTCGGCGCAAAAGGAGTCCAATTTTCAGGCTTAACATAAAATGCCCCTACACAGATAAATGAAAGTATCATAAACATATTTACACCAACCATTACACTCGCAAATCTGGTTGATTCTTTAACTCCTTTAATAAGAAGCATTGTTAACACAAGTACTATTAGAATTGCCGGAAGGTTAACCGCAAACGGAATATGACCGAATATAAAAGGCATTTTATCATGCACATCAAAGCCATACTTATCACAATAAGAATACATATACCTGTAATCATTTCTCAGCCACATAGGAAAATTTACAACAAATGAAGGCAGAATATGTTTAAACCCTTTCAGGAATTGTGTTAAATATCCTGTCCAGGCGCTAGCAACAGTAATATTACCAATAGCATACTCAAGCATCAATATCCAGCCAACCATCCAGGCCAGAAACTCGCCCATAGTAGCATACGTGTAAGTGTACGCGCTCCCGGCAACCGGAATCATTGCAGCAATTTCCGAATAACAAAGCGCTGAAAAAACACAAGCTATTGCGGCTAATACCATTGAGATAATTACAGCAGGGCCGGCACCAACACCTTCCGGGCCGCCCTGGATAGCTGTCCCTATTATTGTAAAAATTCCTGTACCAACAACCGCACCTATACCTATTACGATTAGGTCAAATACATTTAACGTCTTTTTTAATTCGGTCTTATTGCTCGTTGCAATAAGTTCGTCGGGGCTTTTTTTAGTCAAAGCGTTTTTTATTACAGCTTTAATATCCATTATTTCAGTAATTCCTGCTTTCTATGTTCAACTTTTTCGTAATGAACTTCATTTTCATATTTTCTGTTACTTCTGAAACCGTAATTGAAGTAAATAATACCGCCAATACCGAGCCATACCGGAAATAACAAGGCTGATGTTGTAAGTGACTGCATTGAATATAACATCAAACCTCCGCAGCAAATTATCCCCATAGCCGGGAACCACGGAGAAAAAGGCACTTTGAAAGGCCGTTCTCTATCCGGATCAGTATGGCGAAGAATTAACACAGCCACACACACAACTATAAATGAAGTAAATGTTCCGAAATTACAAAGTTCCGTTGCAACATTCATATCAAGCGTCATAACGCCGATAATTGAGACAATACCGACAATCCAGGTTAAAACATACGGAGTTTTATACTTTGGATGAAGCGCTTGCAGCGCTTTTGGAATAAAATTATCTCTGCTCATCGCATACAAAATTCTTACAGCCGCAAGCTGCATAACAAAAAGTACCGAAGTCAGCCCGGCAAGAGAACCGACTGATATTAAACCGGCAACCCAATTCTGATGAGCGATTTCAGACATAACAAATGCCATCGGCGCTTTTAAAAATGCCCCGGGAACTGTCCCTGATGTAGGGTACATACCGGTCATAACAAGAGCAACAAGTACATAAACAACAGTGGCTGCTATTAATGACCCGATAATACCTATAGGAAGATCACGCTGAGGATTTTTACACTCTTCAGCAACTGTTGCAATTGCGTCAAATCCGATATATGCAAAGAATATTAAAAACGCTCCCATGCAGATACCTTCAACACCGTTAGGCGCAAAAGGAACCCAATTGGCAGGTTTTATATAGAACATACCAACCAAAACAAACAATGCGATTACGGCAAGTTTAATAAATACCATAATTCCGGTCATTTTTGCAGAATCTTTAGTTCCTTTGATTAAAACTAAAGTTGAAAAAATGATTATAGCAGCAGCCGGCAAATTAATACAAACAGGCACACCGAATAAAGTAGGTATAACTCCGTGCGGATCAATACCGGAAGCTGTCAAAGATTTTGTGGCAGACCCAATATCACTCACCAGCCATATAGGCGGATTTGCGATCCAACCAGGTAAAACACTTGAAAAACCTTTCAAAAACTGGATCAAATGATTTGACCAGGAAGAAGCCACGAATATAAAACCAACGGCATATTCAAGCACCAACACCCATCCTACCATCCAGGCGGCAAATTCACCAAGAGTCGCAAATGTATAAGTATATGCACCGCCAGCAACCGGAATCATTGCTGAGAATTCGCAATAACATAACGCAGAGAATAAGCAGGCAAAGGCTGCAATAACCATTGATATACACAAAGCCGGGCCGGCTCCGACACTCTCAGGCCCGCCGGCGGCTGCTATACCGACAACGGCAAATATTCCGGCACCGATAATTGCACCTATACCCAGAATGATAAGATCCCAAACTCCGAGAGTTTTTTCCAAACCTTCTGTTTTAGCATCTTCCAGCATTGCATCAGGATTTTTTACCTGGGTAATTCTGCGCAAAAAGTTTTTACTGAATGTAGGGTGATGAAATTTTTTAGCCATTTATATTCCTTCTTACTTGCAAAGAGGAAATCCCATTTCCTCTCTTTGAGCCACATACAATTTTGCAACTGCAGAAGCCATAGTTCTAACTCTGTTTATAAAATTAATTCTTTCGTCTTTGCTGATTACACCTCTGGCATCAAGCAGGTTGAATGTATGAGAACATTTCAACACATAATCGTATGCCGGCAAAACCAGTTTTGCATTAACACAATTATCAACTTCTTTTTGGTATAAATCAAACATTGTAAAAAGTGATTTTGCATCAGACACTTCAAAATTATATTTAGATTGTTCAATTTCGTTTTGAAGGTAAATATCTCCATACTTCAAAGTATCATTCCACATAATATCATAAACCGATTCTTTATTTTGGAGATACATAGCTATTCTTTCAAGCCCGTAAGTAAGTTCAAGCGCGACCGGCTTAACTTCCAAACCTCCTACTTGCTGGAAATAAGTAAACTGGGTAATTTCCATACCGTCAAGCCAAACTTCCCAACCTACACCGGCAGCTCCCAAGGTAGGAGATTCCCAGTTATCTTCAACGAAACGGACATCATGTTCTTTTAGGTTAATCCCCATGGCCTCAAGGCTTTTCAAGTACAATTCCTGGGCATTATCAGGAGAAGGTTTCAGAATAACCTGGAACTGATAATAATGACCCAAACGGTTAGGATTTTCACCATATCTTGCATCAGTCGGACGTCTGCAAGGTTCTATCATTGCTGTATTCCAAGGTTCCGGCCCCAAAGCCCGCAGGAATGTCGCAGGATTCATCGTTGAGGCTCCTTTTTCTATATCATAAGGCTGTTGAATTATGCAGCCGTAATCTGACCAGAATTTTTGCAAATTAAAAACAAGTTCTTGAAAATTTAACACCATAACTCTTTCCAATATTGTACTCATTACACTTGTTCGCCAATCATAAAACCAAAGCGCTCAAAAATCAAGAAGTTTTGAACAAATCTTAACTTTACGAAATATACCGGAGTGAAAACTTGATTATTAGCGGATTTCGATGTTTAATAATTTTGAAGAATAAGGAGAAGATCATGGCTGAAAAAATAATAATTTTTTCCGGAAAGCAGTACTCCGGGAAAGATACGGCAGCAAAAATTATGTTAAAGGAAATGCCGGATTTCAGAAGATGTGCAATCGGGGATATTATAAAATTGACATACGGTAAAGATAAGGGACTGACGTACGAGGAAATAGAAAAAAACAAACCAAAATACAGACAGGATCTTATTAACCTTGGCAATTGGGGACGGGCACAGGATCCTGATTATTGGTTAAAAAAGATTATTGAACAGGACGGAAATATTATTGTTACGGATGTTCGGGTTGAACACGAATATGAAGTTTTCAAAAACGCAGGCGCAATCGCAATCAGGGTCGAAGCCTCAAGAGAAACAAGGATGCAGCGCGGAGAACTTATAGGTGAAAACGACATAACAGAAACAGGACTAGATAATGTTACCGGCTGGGATTACATAATAGATAATAACTCCGACTATGAAAATTTAACCGGGCAGGTTGCTCAAATCATTGATAAGTTAAAATTTTAAACTTTTCCAACAATTTTTATAATGCTTAAGTTATGAAAATTATTCAACAAAAAAATATTTCAACGCAAAAACAAAACCTTGCCCAAGGAGGATTGAACAAGGTGATATATCAAACGTGAAAACCATTATTATGCAAATTTTTTATTATTTTTTTAGAAGCAAGCTTACCATATTTTCAACCAAACCCGCTCTAAGAAAAATCTTGTCGCAACCCCGAAAAAAGTGCCTGGATATGATAAGCTTGT
>CALUYR010000170.1 GCA_944325045.1 Candidatus Gastranaerophilales bacterium | reverse complement strand
TCTATGCAAAAATTTCTGTCAGACAACTCTTTGTAATGGCGCATTACTTCTAACTCGCCTGTTTGCGGAAGATTAACAGCTTCTGTTCTAAGGAGTGATTTATCAAGAAAATCCAGATTTTCACAGTCATCAGTCAGGTTAATTCCGTCTGTACAGCTGCTTTTTTCAAAAATAGTTTTCATAAATTATATTACCCCCCGCCGCTTCAAATCCTTTTTAACTTTATCGAGACCTGCTTGTATAATTCTTGAAATTCTTGACTGAGAAATATCGAACTCTTCTGCAATTTCTCTCAGCTTTTTTTCTTTAAAAAATTTATATTCAATTAATTCTCTTTCACGTTTTGGCAGACGCTTAATAGCTTCAACAATTTCGGCTTTTAGTTCTGAAAATTCCACGGCTTCGTCCGGAGTTCTGTCCTCGGCTTTTATCTGTGTCGGGATTTCTGCTTCTTGCATTTCATCAATAGACAGAATTGTTTTATAAACTTCACAGCGCAATTCCTGGGTATCATCACTTTTCTCATTTTGCCTGCGATTTTTTAATGAATACCATTTATAACGTCTGCGGACTTCATTTCTTATTGCCCACTTTATTGCGGTTGAAAGATAGGTATTGTTGTAATGTTCCGGAGGGTTTGCCTTAAACAGTATATAAAGTGTGTGAGTACCTATGTTAATAAGTTCGGGTAGTTCCACCAAATGTGAAAGCGAAAATTTTTGATACTCAACCTTTGCAATTGTTTCTATTAAATTTTTATAATCCCTGAGATTTACCTTTTCATCGGCAGGCATAACTATAACGTCCAATTCTGTGTATAAAATATTATCTGTATTAGTATCTTATCAGAAAAAAAAATAGATGACCAGTGAATGTAATTTTGCTTAACATAAGTTAAATATGTGAAAGAATAAATCCTGAAAGGAGAAAATATGAAAGTTTTATTTTGCACTGACGGTTCGGACATAAGTTTTTCAGCGCTGCATAATTTTGCCAGATGGCAAAGAGAAGCTGTTGTTGACGTAATATGCGCAATTGACTGGAGTTTTATGCCGGAAACTTTTACTATTGAAATTTCAGAATTTGAAAACTCGTGTTCAAATATTGCTTCGGGAATATTGGAACGGGCGCGGGATGAAATTGAAGATTTAGGATTAAAATTCGGAGAAAAAATCCAATATTGTGGAGAGACAGTATCAGGGATTCTTGAACAGATTAACAAAGTTGAATACGATCTTATACTTATGGGCTCACATGGGAAAAAGGGGCTGCAAAGGTGGCTTGGATCTGTATCACGGGATATTGTAAATAATAGTGATATTTCAGCTTATGTTTCCAAAAAGAGAAATAACCATCACAAAGTATTATTTGCTGCTGACGGATCCGCAAACTCAAGATTTGCGGCTTCTGAGGCCATAAAGTACCTTGATCTTAGAGATAAAGAAATTTATATTTGCATTGTTCTTGAAAATCCTAATCTGCTGTTTCTTGAAGGGGCGCTTGATACTCACTGGCTTATGGAGATAGAAAACGAGCAGAATAAATATGCGACAAGAATTATACTTGAGTTACAGGAAAAACTACGACAATACAATTTTAATGCGGACAAGTTTGCTATATTGCAGGGCAACCCGGCGGAAAAAATTACAGAATTTGCAAGGAAAGAAGATATTGACTTAATTATTACAGGCACGCAGCCGGGAAAGAAAAAATTCCTTGAAAGCTCAGTCAGCAAAAGAGTGCTTGAAATAGCGCCGAGTGATGTTGTTATATTCCGCTAAACTTTTACTAAAACTTCAAGCTTGTCCGATTTTCAAATATGCTTCAAGATTTCTGCACTCAAATTTAGGGATATACTCGACTCCGTATTTTTCCGCAATGAACTTAATATTGTTGGCAGCAGAAATTATGATAATCCTTGTATTATTATATGAAGGAATTTTCTGTACCTGCTCAATAAGCCATTCACCTGCATACAGCGGAAGGAAATTGCTTTCCATCTGCATATCTGTCAGAATTATATCATAAGGAGTTTTTTCATTTGCATAAATTAAATCATTAGCATTTAATGCAGAATCCGCTGTTTCGGTTTCAAATCTGTCCTTGTATATTTGTCTTATTACATCTTGATGATACCGGCGCCAGCTTGCAGAATCGTCTACTATTAACATTCGTTTCATAGATTTATCATATCACAAAAAGAAAAATTCTTACGTAAGAACAAAAAAATGCCGGATAATATATCCGGCATTGCGTATGTGTTAGATTGATTATTTCCCGGTTGGAATATAGATCACCAAATCTTTTCCCTCTCGAATTTTTGTAATATTATTCAAATCCACATCATCATCAAACATATAGTTTTGTGAAATTTTCAAAATTCTTTCATGGCCGTGTTTTTGGGAAGATCCTGCAGCGTTAATAGTTAAAACATTACCATCCGTCTTAACTTCAACATTCTTTTCGTCGTTGTCAAAAGGTCTTAAATCAACTGTAACTTTATAATTTTTATCTTCCTTTTCTATTTTTATATAACTTTCGGCTCTGCGTTCAAATTTAGCGTCTCTTCGATCCTGACGGCGGGCCATACGTTCAAAATAGTTTGCGTCGGATCGCAGCATTCTGTCCATTTTACGCATTTGAACAGCAGGATCGAGCATTCGTTTAAAATGCCAGTCTGTTACCACGTAAAATGCCGCAAAAGCGCCTAAAAATACCATTAAAGCTGTCATAATATGCTTTAGCAGCGGATGACGGCATAAGAAACAATCTCTATGCTCTGTTGAATATTCTCTGTTGTCGTCCATAAGATAATCTCCTTTCTATATTGCTACCTCATCATAATAATTCAAATAAGAAAAAAATGTCCATTGCCGAACAGACTAACCCTAATAAAACGGGTTGCCAAAAGTATAAATATATGATATACTATTTATGTGTATAAAATAGGAGGGTTAGGAAATGGCAAAAATCTTAGTTACTATGCCCGATGCATTCTTAAACAAAGTAGATGGTCTTGCAAATGACGAACAAAGAACACGGTCTGAACTTATCAGAGAAGCGTTACGAACCTATATGAGAAGGGTTTCTGTACACCAGGCTCAAAAAGCTGATGAAAACGCTAAAATCCTCGAGAATCTTTTAGGCTAAAAAACTATCTAATACCGGAAGTTAATTTTTTATTTATTAAAAAGTTTTTGTATTAACGATTATTGACCGGCAATCTACAGAAACGGCGGGAACAAAACGGCTGATGCTGTTATTACGGCAGAATCGGCATATTTTGATTTAGGTTCATCAAACATTGTAAATTCCTCCAATAACAAAGCTGAAGATTAAACTTCAGCTTTGTTTTGCAAAAAATCTACTGACAATCTTGCGAAATTGACTAGACTTTAAAACTTCCACGGATAATCATCAGGAGCACTCCAGCCATGAATTTGTAAAATCCGTGCACAATAGATATTACCTACTGAAGGATGTTCTGCATAACAGCCATGAGTACTACTATATTTCAATTTTTGTTCATCTTTAACATTAAATCCGTAAGTATTCAAACGCTTGCTTGTGGAATTATTAAAAGCAAACCAAAAAACATCTTTTCCAGCTTGAGCCGAACCATCTAAAAACGTTTTCTCATTTGTATATAATCTTATATGTATAGCACCGCCTGAAAATCCAGAAAAGTTTAAAATAGATCCGTCAGCCATACGAACAACAATACCATCATCTACAAGTTTCTGAGTCACTGGATCTAGTTTTTGCTTGTCAATTACTTCTGTTTTATTTAAATATTTTCCAAAATATTTGTTGAACCAGTCCATAACAATTTCATTGTTAGATTCCTGCCCATCTGGAACCCATTCCCAGCCGTCAACATCTCCGTTTTCGCTTATTGACATAAGTTGGGCCTGAGCCAATGTGGTATAAGCTTTTTTCAGTTTTGAGATAGTTACATTTTCACGGTAATCAGCCATTAATGTTGGCAGCGTCATTGCCGCAACCACACCAATTATGCCGAGGGTGATTAGAACCTCGGCCAAGGTAAACGCGGCCTTGCGGGGGACGTAGCCCCCTCTTACATGACGCTTCGCTGTCCGGGACGCAGAGGGTATATTGTTGATGTTTTCAGGGCTTGTTGTAATGTTACGGTAGTAAAATCCTGAAATAAATTCAGGATGACATAATTGCTTGGACAGCCCTCCGGTCTCGCTTTCTTTTTGGGGGACTAAGTCCCCTCTTACATGACGCTGCGCTGTGTGAAACGCAAAGGGTATTATAGTGTTTATGTTTTCTGGCGACGGTATAATCTTTCGGGGGCTAGATCCTGAAATAAATTCACGATGACATAATAGCCTGACCAGCCAGCCAGTCTTGCTTTCTTTTTGCTTACTTTTTCTTTCTGCTAAAGAAAAAGTA
>CALUYR010000169.1 GCA_944325045.1 Candidatus Gastranaerophilales bacterium | reverse complement strand
TGCTCAGGTATGACAAAAAGGCAAAAGAGTTTAGGCGTTACAGAATACGGATATCAAAGAGGAATAATAGAAGGCGAATGGAGAGCCGATTATGAATGCTTTAAAGCAAAAGCTGCTACAGTTAAAAAAGGTCAATATACTGCGGTTGATATCACAAAAAAATGGCTTGGTACTGATTTTTGCGCAGAAATTATACACGAAGATGTAAAAAGATACTGGTTTGGATTGAGCGTAAATTATCCAGATAAATTTAATTACACAGATACGTTTGGGTTAGATTGTTTGACTGTAAAGTGATTTAGGGAGGATGATTAAAATGAAAATGCTAGCTTATATCACAGGATATTCTGAAAGAAAACAGTCTGTTACGATCATAGAGGATGGAAACTTGCAAGCTTTGTGGTCTCTGGCTGCGGAGTGCGCCAGATGCAACGAATTGACTATGAAGTTGTATGGTGACTCTGATGTATATAAACTCCATATAGAAAGTGTATAAATAGGAAGTGATTGGTATGTATTTTGCTTATAAAGTATATGTAATAGATGGAAAAGGCAAAATAAGTAGAAGTTATATAGACTGCGAAAGCGAAAATCGCACAATAAAAGACATAGTAAAAAAGGCATGCGGAATCAAGTCGGAAAAATCGCTAGAGGAAGCTATGAAAAGTTGTAAAAGAGTTATGGAAGGCTTTGAGATAAGAAGAAAAACCAGAAAAATTATATTAAAGGAAATAGGGCTTTCTAAGGACATTTTTTACGTTTTGTTTTAGTGACACTAAAAATACAAAAACATGATTTTGAAAGGGTGTTAATTATGAGTAATTACAAAAAAGGCATTGATGTTTCGTATTGGAACGGAAACGTCGATTGGGAAAAAGTAAAATCCAGCGGAATTGATTTTGCAATAATTAGAGCTGGATATGGAAAGGAGCTTAGTCAAAAAGACAGACGATTTCATTCCAACATGATAGGAGCTTTAAATGAGGGTTTGAATGTAGGTGTCTACTGGTTTTCTTATGCCGCAAGCGTGGAAGAAGCCGTACAAGAAGCGCAGATATGCAACGAGGTAATAAAGCCATACAAAAACGAAATCACTTTGCCGGTATTTTATGATTTTGAGTACGATACAGAGGAATACAACGGAAACATACAATATACGCGCGATCTCAGAACAGATATAATCCGCGCATTTTGCGAGGAAATAGCAAGTCTGGGATATAAAGCCGGATATTACACAAATAACGATTATAGGAATAATCGTTTGAATGTAGAGGAATTGGAAGAATATTCCCTTTGGCTTGCTGATTATTCCAATTTGTCATATACTGCGGGAGATTTTAGGCAATACAGTAGCACCGGGAAAGTGGATGGAATATCCGGAAATGTAGACATGAATGTGCAATATGCAGAACTTGAAACTGAATTTTCCCCTGATGTACTTTACAAGGTGCGAATAGATGGAAAACATTGGCTCCCAGAAGTAAAGAATCTTGATGATTATGCAGGATTGTATTATGCAGAAATAACAGATGTTGCAATAAAAGTCACGGAAGGCGCTATAAAATATAGGGTGCATATTTTAGGCGGAAGCTGGTTGCCATATGTCACAGGATATAACACCAAAGACTATACGCGCGGATACGCGGGAAACGGGAAGCCTATAGACGCTATAGAGATATACTATTACACCCCATCCGGTAAACCTGTGAAAAAGGCAAAATATAAAGTAGCCGGAGAAAGTGGAAATTATTATCCATGGCAATACGACAATGAAAAAACAAATGGTCAAGATGGATATGCAGGGGTATTTGGTAAACCTATCACAAAATTCCAAATTTGTTTGGAATAAGATTAATGATAGAAAACTAGGGGGATTGAATGATGAATTGGGTAGATATATATTTTATGACAGACACAATAATTTTATATTTATTGATTTTTGCGCTTATAATTTGTGTATTAGCTTTTATTTTTATAATAATTTTTGAAAAAATAAAAAAAATATATAAAAAAAGAAAAGGAGATAATGAAGACTGCGGTGATCTAAAATGATTGAATTTTTAGGAATGTTATCTTTTGTATTGATCTTGTTTGTACCCTCCATTATTATAACAGCCATATTTGAGCATAAAGAAAGAAGGCGATAAAATCCAGAGAACGAATAATTTTGTATCCGGATGGTATATATGTAAATCTTGTAAATTGTATGGTAAATGTAAATTGCAGAAAATATGTACAAAGGTAAAGTGCAAGAAGGAAAAAGCAAAAGTAAATATGTTTTCCGAATATTGCACGAGAAAATGGGTAAAAAAATAAAGGCCGGGTTTCCCCGGCTTTTATTTTAAGTTGGTGTCACATCTTCTGTCTGATATTTATACCATTTTGTCCCACTTCCGGCCCCCCTGGTATTTATGCAATAGATATTAGGGGATGTAAGACCTATCAAATATTGTGTAAAGTATCCAGCAGCGGGGCTTGTAGTTTCTACCCTATATGTGCCTGCTTGAAGGTTTGAAGCCCCAGAAACATATATATATGATGTGTATTTTTTGGAATTAATTAGATTGCTTCTGTTATTTGTTAGAAATGTATTAAGCTCATCATTCGAGTGTATAAAAATAACAGACGCTCCATATATTTTATAATCTTCTCCTATCGTGTCGGGAGATATGCTATATATATCGGTAACATCTTGATATACAAACCCAGTATAAAGATGTATATTAGTTATATTAATTTCTCCCGTATATGATTGACTTGTATCTTGTCTATATACATATAAAGGAATATATGGACTATTATTATCATATTTTTGGATGTATCCTCTTCCTGGGAAAAATGGAATAGCTATTTTTCTTTGTCCGGGGTTTTGGGCTGAAAAATTAAGCGTTTTCCCGGCTGCGCCTTCGTGATCAGACGAGACACCAAAATATAAGCCCTCTTGGATTCCTTCGACATCAAAAGTAAGTGTATATATACTATTTTCATCTAAAGGAGAAGTAGTATAATTAAATTTAAGAATTTGGGTGATGTTTGTCCCATAAAAATTTAAATCAATACTAGCCTTAGAAGGTGTTCCATTTTTACAAATATCATATACTGGTATTGATGCATCAGGGATAGGGAAACGGGCATAATACATAGGCTGCCCATCATTCAAGAAAATTGATTCGTACCCCATCGGAGAATTTCCGGACTGTCCACCGCCAAAGCATCTAACTTCTCTCCTAGCAGGGTTGAAGTTTAACACTATTGCACAATGGTAAATATTTTTATAGGAATCATGGTTGGGCTGCGTAGGAAACAAAATATCACCCGCTTGAAGATGCGTACCATCTCCTACATCGTATAGAAGTCCTCTATCGTATGCGTAATGCGCTAATTCTCCGCCTAATAGTCCATATGGCCTTTGCGCTTCGGGGTCTTGATATTGGGAAAAATCATCAAACGTATAAAAGCCAGGCATAGGAATGTTTGTACTGTTAAAATTATACCTGGAATTTTCAAATGGGACGCCCATTAAGCAAAGTTGTACGAATGTAGAACAATCTATTTCCCACCGGTCTCCAGTCTTAGTACAATTTGCATTAAAAGCACCATTCCAATTTCCATAGGTCCATATATCGCGGTTATAGTAAGATAAACCCACTTGCAGCAGCTTGGTTACCGCCCCGTTAGAATTTGTTTTGCCTGCGGCACTTTTAAATAGAGATTCGGATATTATTCCACCAAGAGTTCCATCTTGCATCCATCCATTAAGGATTTCAGAGATAATAGGAGAAATAAGGCTTTGTAGATCGTCAATCCTTTGGTCAGTTTCCGCAAGTTCATCAATAATTTGATTTATAGTTTCTGTGCTTTTGCAAACAATCCCTATACAAGCGGCTATCAACTCATCCAAGGTTTTATAGCTATCATCATATATAGTAGGGATAATAGGTTTTAAAAATCCGGAAATACAACATTTAATTTTGTCAATACTCATACTGTGACACCTCCATAATAACACATAAATAATTCGTCAAGTTCATCAAAAAGCATGTAAAGAGCAGGCCTTAAAAGTTCCGCATACTGTGCAAGGATTTCAAAATTGTATTTGCCTTGTAAATTTCCTTTTATAATTAATTTACTATTTTCACTTCCTTCCCCTGTGGAATTGCTATTGCTATTAGTAGTATGGGTATAATCTGTAGATTCATTTCCTTTTCCGACATTTCCTTCCGTAGCATACACATTATCCCCAATATCATCCCATGACATGATCTGATCGGGAAGTGTTGACCTCACCGCTTCGCTTTTGCTGCTTTTTGTATCATTTCCGGTTTCCGTATTTTCTCCTTGATCTTGTGATTGAGTTTTAGATGTAGAATTTCTTTCCTCAGTCCTTTCTGCGGCTTCCATTAAGTCGGTTTGTGTATCAAACATTTTTGCAAAAATAGGATTAAGAAATGGCATTACTTCTGCC
>CALUYR010000168.1 GCA_944325045.1 Candidatus Gastranaerophilales bacterium | reverse complement strand
GCATACGGGGGGGGGGGGGTAACGAACCTCAAGGGAGAGAAGGGTTTTTGTCAAAAATACCTTTCTTCAAATTTTTCTCCAGCTCAAAGTTTTCTGTATCAAACGTAAATAAATATTATGTTGGGGTGAAACCCCAACCTACATTGAACTGTATTGGACGCATATGGAAAAGGTCGATAAAAGATTCACCATGTCATCCTGAACTCGTTTCAGGATCTTGCCACCGACAAAAATGTTCAGCCATTTGCACTCAAAAATCTGTATCAGGGAAAGAAGTATTAGATAAAGTAGGTTGGGCTGAAAGCCCAACATTAAAATATTGTTGTGGTAGAAACCCCAACCTACAAAAAGCTATTTCTTATGTATCTCGGAAAGCGACGCGTCATGTAAAAGGGGACTTAGTCCCCGCATTCACACTTGCAGAAGTTTTAATAACTCTTGGTATAATCGGTATTGTTGCTGCCATGACTTTACCGACGCTAATACAAAATTACCAGAAAAAACAGACTGTATCACAGTTAAAAAAGGTCTATAGTCTGTTAAATCAATCTGTGAAACTGGCAGAAACAAAACATGGAGACTCAACATATTGGAACTATGATACTGATGCTAGAACCTTTTATGAGACATATCTAAAAGATGAGTTAAAGGTTATTAAAGAAGGAGATTTTGCTGACTTGAATTTAACATATCATAATTATGACGGTACCAGTGCTACCGGTGTAATAAATACTATGCAAAATCGTTTTTACTATGTTATATTAGTAGATGGCACTCTGGTTGCTTTTTATACTCTCGGAACAAACAAAAGTGTTTTAACATATATTGATTTGAATGGTACAAAACCGCCGAATCAAACATCAAGAGATTGTTTTGCACTTTCAATTCAGCCTGTATATGGCGTTCAGCCTTATGGTTTTGGAGCAGCATACTCGTATGTAGATGAAGAAACAGGCGAATTGGTTTCCGAAAGTTGGGGACAGACATTTGATAGGGCTGTTTTAGAAGAAAAATGTTCTAAAAAAAATAAAATAAGCAACTCAGGCGCTTGTCTGGCTTTAATTATTCTTAATAGCTGGGAAATGGGCACGGATTATCCGTGGTAGTTAAATATAAAAATAGCCCTTTGATCTCCAGTCGGGCTATTTTTTGTTTCCTATCCTAATTTCCTTAACGTATATTTCCTTTAACTTTTCTTTTTCCTATATTATCCAACAACTTTCGATACAAAGTTTGTTATTTCAAAGAATGTGTCTTTAACAAATTCTTTTGCTAAAGTAGAAACCGGTCTGTTTTCAATGCAGTCAAAGATGTAATAAATAGGATCTTTGGCATTGTTAAAACGCATTCTTTTGTCTCTTTTATCTAAATAACAATAATCTTCTATACTAAAACCAGATGTTTTTCTTTTTTTTACAGATCTTCTTGCTGTTAATGTTCCGAATTGGCTGTTGGTGTTGGCTAACATTTTAAAACTCTCTTTCTTATATCTTACATATATATAAAGTATGCATTAACTAAAAAGTTGCCTTTTCCGGAACGATTTATGAAGTTATGTAAAGTTTTGAAGCAAAGTAAAATCTTAACGTTTGTTAATACATGTTTAAATGAAACTTGTTTTTATTGTAATATAAACTAAGATATTTATTAGAAAGAGGTATGAATGAATACAGTAGTAATAGTAGGGCGTGTAGGGCGTGATGCTGAAATAAGATATTTTGAGTCAGGAAAGGTTAAGGCAAATTTTTCGGTTGCCGTAAACCGTTGGGATTCAAAGACTAAGTCAGAAGTAACCGATTGGTATAATATAGATGTCTGGGATAAGCAGGCAGAATTTGCCGGCGAATACGTCAAGAAAGGTATTCAGGTAGCGATTGACGGCCGTATTCAGCAGGATAAGTGGACTGATAAAGCCTCCGGCGGGGATCGTGAAAGATTCTTAATAATTGCAAACAGTATAAGACTGCTCGGTTCAAAACGTGATGCGGAAGTGATATAAAATGATTGTAAATTCAAGTGTTGCATGTATTATAGCAGATGATCTTACAGGAGCGAATGATTCTGCACTGCAGTTCCATTTGCATGGCGCAAATACTCAGATTCTTTTGCGGGAAGACGTTGAGTATTTTAACATGAAAGGAACCCAAACTTGGGCTGTATCTACAGAATCAAGAAATATTTCACCTCAAGAATCTTATGAAAAAATAAAGTATGCAACCCGTGTAATGCTTGATAAATTTAATCCTGATTATTTCTTTAAAAAGATTGACTCTACAGTCCGCGGTAATATTGCAGTAGAAGTTTTAGGCATGCTGGAAATTTTGGGTTGGGATGCGGCAATTGTAATTCCGGCTTTCCCTGCCGAAGGCCGTGTAACAGTCGGCGGATATCACTTGCTGCGCGGGGTGCCGATTGAGCGGACGGAAATTGCAAGAGACCCATATTCTCCTATTTTCGAATCTCATCTGCCGACATTATTAAAAAGCCAGGTGGGGGCGCAATGGGAACACCTTATTGGCTCGTTAGAATTAAAAGATGTCATGAAAGGCGCCGGGCCTATTTTGAAAGCGCTAAATCAACTTATTGCAAACGGTAAAAAACTTATAGTTGTAGATGCTGTATCCACTACTGATATTGAACAGGTTTTGCTTGCAATGAACAAGTCAGAGTATCATATACTACCTTCCGGAACAGCTGCAACAGCAAGAGTTTTGGGCGATTTATGGTTTTCAGACCTGAAGCCTCACCATATTAATAAAACAATACCTGAATTGCCGAAGCTTGTTGTCTCCGGCAGTGCAACTGAAATTTCTGAAAATCAAATTAAAACTTTAGAACAGTCTGATGAGTTTGATGAAAACACTCTTGTTGTAACTTTAGATTTAAAAACTATCCTGGGCGGAGTTAGTGATGAACTTGTTTCGCGTGTGGTGAATAATTTGGGGCAAAATAATATTGTAGCGGTTCATACGTCAGATATGGTTCGTAATTTTGACGGATTTTCAGACGATTCTTTTGACGCAGAACTCACCAGGGAAAAACTTGCTGCAAAGATTACGGACTTTCTGGCACAGCTTACAAGGCGTGTCACAGAACAAAAAGATGTTATTTTAATTCTTTTGGGTGGAGAAACATCTTACAAATGCTGCAGCGCAATCGGCGCTACACAGTTACAGCTTATTGATGAAGTTTCGCCGGCAATCGCGCTAAGTCTTGATCATAATGCGCAGTGGATTGTTACTAAGTCTGGAAACCTTGGCGGAACAAGTACTCTGGTTGATATTTTGAAATATTTTGAAAATCATGAATAATTATTTTAATAAAATTGCAATCACTACCGGAGATCCCAACGGGATTGGGCCGGAAATCACGATTAAAGCATTAAATCGCTTGGGAATTGACAAGGACAAAATAGTACTTATTTCTAACAAAAAAGTTTTGGACTATTACGGAGTTCTGCACGAAGATTATGAACTGGTGGAAATCCCTTATGATTGTAAAATTACACCCGGCTTGGTCTGTAAAGAAGCAGGGGAGTTTTCGTTTCAAAGCTTAAAAAAAGTCTGCGAAATTCGCCCTGCTGCAATAGTTACGGCACCTGTTGCCAAAAAGGCTTTACATCTTGCAGGGCATATTTATAACGGTCAAACTGAAGTTTTGCAAAAATTTTTAGCTCACGACAGCCAGCATGCTGAAATGCTGTTTGTCGCAAAGGATTTCAGAGTTTTGCTATTAACAAGACATTGTGCTTTAAAAGATATTTGCTTAACAAGTGATTTAATTATAAACAAGGTTAGTGATCTTAATTTATTTCTTGAAAGCAAATTAAATATTAAAAGGCCGAATCTTGCTTTATGCGGACTTAACCCTCACGCCGGTGAGGATGGCATATTAGGCCGGGAAGAAATAGATATATTCCGCCCGGCTGTTGAGGTTTTAAGGAATCGCGGAATTTCGATTACAGATCCGCTACCGTCTGACACATTGTTTGTAAAGGCCGGCTGTGCTTATAACAATAACAGTAAAGTTCCTTATGACTGTTACATTGCGGCTTATCATGACCAAGGGCTTATTCCGATTAAAACTATTGCGGGGGATAAAACGGTTAATATGACAATCGGGCTTGACATAATCAGAACTTCACCCGGTCATGGTACTGCGTTTGACATTGCAGGGAAAAACATTGCTGACGAATATGGTATGATTTCAGCAATTGAGGCAGTAATTTAGTTATTTTGTTTTTTTATGTAAAGGTCTTGTAATCAATATTATTTTTTAAGTGTGTTACATAGTGCGGTATCATGTAAAAGCCGGCAGCGCCCCCCTTGAAAAAAATAAAAAATAGGTTATAATGGAGGAAAAGGAGGTAAAATCATGGAAAAGCCAAGTATAGCACGGAATACGGGGGGGGGGGGGAAACGAACCTCAAGGGAGACAAGGGAAACCGCCGATTGATGTTGAAAACAATTTAA
>CALUYR010000167.1 GCA_944325045.1 Candidatus Gastranaerophilales bacterium | reverse complement strand
GAAAAACAATTAAAACTTTGTGCTAAACAGATTAATGTAAATAAACTGTTACATAAAATTTCAAGATAAAATTATTATTAAAATCCTGCGTAATAAAATTATTACTCCGAGATGTATTAAAACTTATGTGGATAATCGTCTTTAATCTGCCATCCGTCAGAATGAATTAAAAAAGCACAATAATATCCCCCGTTTTTGCACTCATCTATTAAAGATGCTCTTGCAACATGGATCGGGGACATTACTTTATTAGCATAAATAGCATAAAGACGGTAAAACATAAACCTAGTATTCGTTACAAACGGAATATGCTCCCAATAGACATCACGGCCGAATATATTTTTACCACTAGGCCCATCCACATCTATTACGAAAGTTATTCCAGCAACACCGAGCTTATCAGGATCCTCCGGAGAAGTAGCAACTCCTACATTTAATATAATTACCATTCCGTTTTTAAATTGTAAAACCATTGGCGCACCTGTATCTAAAGGGTACGCCATACTGCCGTATGCTTTTTTAATTTCTGTTTTATATCCATAATAAGACAAAGGGTTATTAGTTGTAAATTTTGCATCACTTATATAAGGAAGCATATATTGTCTTACAAAGTTCTCCCGCAGCTTGACAGCATCTATGGTTGAATAATCAGCATCACCACTGGACTCAAGCCCCCATTCCGTAATATTGCCATAATCTGCCTCTGCACGCTTTAATACATTGCTAAGTACATTATAAGCATATTTTAAACGGGTAATTACAACTTGTTTTTGATAGTTTTGGATTAAGGTCGGTAAAGTCAGTGCGGCTACCACGCCTATTATGCCGAGCGTGATTAGAACTTCGGCCAGAGTGAAGGCGGCTTTACGGGTGGCACAGCCACCTTTTACATGACGCTGCGCTGCGCGAGACGCAAAGGGTATATTGTTGACGTTTTCTGCCGACGGTATAATCTTTCGGGGGCTAGATCCTGCGGGAAACCGGACATTTTTCTCAAAATCAAAGATTTTGGAAAAAGTAGTCAAACAAGATTCAGGATGACATAATTGCTTGCTCAACCACCCAGTCTCGCTTTCTTTTTGCATACTTTTTCTTTGTGCTAAAGAAAAAGTATGCCACGCGAACAAGTCGTTCATTTCGCTTCGCTCACATTCTCTTTTGTTCGCGCTACTTCGAGTTTCGGACTCCGTCCTCTCTCTACACAAAATCCGCAGTTCAGGATGACATAATTGCTTGGACAGCCCTTCAGTTTTGCTTTCTTTTTGCTTACTTTTTCTTTGTGCTAAAGAAAAAGTAAGTTCAGGATGACATGGGGTTAATGTAGCTTGGGGCTCCAATATTGACTCATTAGGCGCAAGGCCTTGTCTCCCTTGAGGTTCGTTACCCCCCCCCCCCGTATGCGTTGCTATTACTGGCTTTTCCATGATTTTACCCTCCTCTTTCTCCATTATACAGTATTTTTTTTAAATTTCAAGGGGAATGACAAAGTCCATAGATTTGACCAATTATATTGAACCGCAGTAACTGCCGGAAATCATACTGACAAAATTTGCAGGGTCTTTTTCAATATATCTTCCGCTGATGAATTTTCATCTAAGCCGGCTGCAGCCTTAGACATAGCAGCTTTTATTTCAGCGCGGTCATAACCTAACGAAAGTAAAACAGCTTGAGCATCTTCCATTGCCTGCGTGTTTTGAATTTTGGATGTTTCAATAACAATAGGCTCCCGCGTACTAAAATTGATAAGCTTATCTTTAAGCTCTAAAATAATTTTCTGCGCAAGCTTAGGCCCGACACCTTTTGCTCTTGTAAGTTCTTTGTAATTCCCGTCTATAACCAGTCCGATCAACTCTGACGACTCAAACTCATCCAAAAGTGTTAATGCCATCTTACTGCCCACGCCGGAAACAGAAATTAAAATATTAAAAATATCCCTGTCCTCTCTATGCGTGAAAGCACATAAGCTCATTTTATCTTCCTTATGAATCAGCACAGTATAAACTTTAATTTCTCCGCCGGCGTTCCCCAAAGAAGCAAAATCTCGTGAAGTCATCTCCATAAGATATCCGACCCCGGCAGCTTCCACTGTAACAAAATACCCCTTGGAAGTTCCGGATTTATATGTAAAAAATCCTTTTATATAGTCATACATAAATTTTTATCCTTTTATTGAACGTTTGAGTTCGTTTACAGCGCGCTCAAGCTCTTTGTTATTTTTAATTTCTTCTTTTATTTTGTCATACGAATAAAGCATGGTCGGATGACGCTTATTGAAATACTTGGCAATAATCTCAAAACTTTTATCCGTTATCTCTCTGGAAAGATACACTGCTACATGCCGGGCATTTGAAACTTTTTGGTTTCTTGATGAACTTTTGAAATCTTCAACAGTCACACCATAATACTCCGCAACTTTTTGCGCAACAGTATCAAACGAGATTTCATGTTTTTTTTCATCACACTTGAGAACTTTTCTGACAAGCTCAAGCGTTAATGCAGATTTTGAAAATGCAGCATAGGCACTTACTTTGTTATAAGCACCTTCAAGTTCCCTGACGTTATTAACAAAATTATTTGCGATATATTCATACACTTTAAAATCAGTGCTAAGCCCTTCCTGATCTGCCAGGCTCTGTAAAATAGCGACTCTTGTTTCAAAATCAGGAGGAGTAATTTCAGTCATTATTCCCATCTCAAATCGGCTTTGTAATCTTGCCGGCAATGTCGGAATCTCCGAAGGTAGTCTGTCAGATGTGATTACGATCTGTTTATTTTTGTTTAAAAGATAGTCAAATGTATGGAAAATTTCGTCCATAGTTCTTTTTTTAGACTCAATAAACTGAATATCGTCAATCAAAAGGACGTCAACATTTCTGTATTTTTGCCTGAAAGATTCCATCTTTCTGTTACAATCAGAACCTCTCTGAATAGATTTTATAAGTTCATTAACATATTCTTCTGTCTTGATATATTTAACACGCAATTTAGGTTTATTGAAAATTATGTAATGGCCGATTGCCTGCATAAGATGGGTTTTGCCAAGTCCCGGCGCACCGTATATGAACAAAGGGTTATATTTTTTTGCAGGGTTATGCGCAACATTCTGAGCCAGCGCAAATGTAAATTCACTGTTTTCGCCTACCACAAAATTTTCAAACTTATATTTTAAGTTTAAATTTGCAAAAGACTGCATCTGCGCAAGATTTTCCATTATAATATTTTCTTTTTCTTCTTCAGGCGATAAAAGAGTTTTAGGTTTAGCGCTTTCTTTCCGCTTAGCTTTCTCGTACTTTTTAGCGAAATCATCATCGTACATAATAGAAAAGTCACAGTCGCGGCCGGTAACTTGTTTAAAAACTTCTACAATTTTTTGGTAATAATTCTGTCTTATAATTTGCGGCGCCATGGCATGAACGGTAATTAAATTAAACTTATCTTCTTCACAGCCGGAAACATCCATTTCACTGACCCAAGGGTAATAGGCATGGTCAGGAAGAACAGTTCTTAATTCAGTTTTTACCTCAGCCCAAATTTTCTTTGCATCCAAAATATCCATAGAAACATCTTATAATAAAAATAAAACCGCTACAATAAAAAAGCTGTTATTATTAAGTTTTCTAAGCTTGCAAAACAGAATATAAAACAACACCGCAGGCCACACTCAAATTTAGAGATTCAACACCGCCGTGCATTTCTATTTTTACAGAAGCATTAGAAAATTCGACAAGTTCCGGGGTTAACCCGTCTGCCTCTGAACCGAACATTATTAAAATTTTATCTTTCGGTGTAAAATTTTTCAAACCGTTATCTGCAAGCGGCAAGGTGGCCACTCGCTGGTAATCGGAAAAATTATTTTTTATAATATCCAAATTTTTTACTTCTGCCACCGGAATTTTCCACAAATTACCGACAGATGAGCGGACACACTTTGGATTATACAAATCAGCGCACTCACCGTACAGCAGAACGCCATCTACCCCAAAGGCAGCACAAGTTCTTAAGATTGTTCCTAAATTTCCCAAATCTTTTATATTTTCTAAAAGCACAACCTTACCGGCTCCGCAGAAATCAGAGGCTGAAAAATGCTTTTGCCGTGCAACGCCGACAGCTTCCGGAGCTGACTCTGTCGTTGATATTTTTTTTAATACTCCTTCATTTGTTAAAATTATATTGCCTGCAAAAAATGAATATTTTTCCTGTTTTTCTTTCTCAACAAAAATATATTCAATTTCTATCCCGGCATTAAAAGCTTCATAAATTGATTTATACCCTTCAAGCAGGAACTTATCTTGAAGATCTCTGTATTTTTTTTGCTGAAGTTTAGATGTTTCTTTAACCAGAGAATTGTGCAAAGACGTAATTTCTTCCATCAAATCACCCCGAAATCTTCTAACCAAACCTTTTCTTCTTCGGAGAGAAGATCAAAGTCTATAAGTTTTTTTTCATATTTCATTTTAACAAAACTATTAATTCGGCC